>JBEVNF010000305.1:0-4159 GCA_040508255.1 Flavitalea sp. | reverse complement strand
CAACAACGATGGCCTTCCCGATCTTTTTTTCACAAGCAACCAGGGCAGCAATAAACTTTACCTGAACAAAGGAGATTTAAAATTTGAAAATATCAGTGCGCAGGCAGGTATTACCGGAACAGCCAACTGGAAGACCGGTGTTACGATGGCAGATGTAAATGGCGATGGGCTGCTGGATATTTATGTTTCAGCTGTCGGTCATTACAAAAACTTCAAAGGGCACAATGAACTGTTCATCAACAAAGGCAATGGTCGCTTTACTGAAGAGTCACGCCTCTATGGCCTGGATATAGAAGGATTCAATACGCAGGCAAGTTTCTTCGATTTCGATCTTGATGGTGACCTGGATGTGTTCATCGTAAACCATTCGGTGCATTCAACAGAAACATATGTTGACAGTTCAGAAAGGACTAAAACAAACAACTACGCTGGTGATAAACTTTTACGATGTGATCGTGCAGGCGACAGTCTTTATTATACCGATGTATCTGCGAGAGCAGGTATTTACAGCTCCGCATTAGGATACGGACTAAACATACTGACGGCGGACTTCAATAACGATCATTGGCCGGACATTTATGTCAGCAATGATTTTCATGAAAATGATTATTACTATCTCAACAATAAAGACGGAAGTTTCAGGGAACTCAACAGCAAAAGTTTCGGTCATGAAAGCCGGTTTTCAATGGGAAGTGATGTGGGGGATCTGAACAATGACGGTTGGCTGGACCTGATAACACTTGATATGTTACCGGATGAAGAAAAATTGCTGAAGACTTCATCAGGCGATGATCCACTTGATATTTATGAATTCAAGATGAAAAAAGGTTATCATCATCAATATTCAAAAAACAGTCTTCAAATAAATACAAGTGCAGGCATGCATTTCAGCGATATCAGTCTTATCGCAGGGGTTGCGGCGACTGACTGGAGCTGGTCACCGTTACTCGCGGATTTCGACAATGATGGTATCCAGGATCTGTTTATCACCAATGGCATACTAAGACGCCCTAACGATATTGATTATATACGCTACATCTCATCAGGGTCAGCAAAAGAGCTTCTGCAAAGCGGAAAGACAGCTGACCTGTCTGTAATCAGTAAGATGCCTTCGGGCAAAGTGAAGAATAAACTATATAAGGGACTTAACGGTACCAGTTTCGCGGATTCAGGGGTAGCCTGGGGAATAACTGAGGCAAGCCTTGCTAACGGTGCCATATATGCGGACCTGGATCTTGACGGCGATCTGGATATTGTGGCAAATAATCTGAACGAAGCTGCTTCTGTATATGAAAATCATCTGCGCGAAAAACCTGAAGCAGAAACTTCTTCCGGTTTGAGCCAAAATCTGCATGATCATTACATAACCTTCAGCCTCAAAGGCGCGGAATTAAACAGGTTTGGTTATGGAAGCAGGTTAAGTATTAAAACAGGGGATCTCGTTCAGACAAGATATATAACAGCCAGTCATGGATTCCAGAGTGCATATGCAGGCAACATACATTTTGGATTGGGCGATGCAATACGAATAGACACTGTGGAAATTCTCTGGCCAGACAAAACAGTGCAGATCCTGTCAAATATTTCTGCAGATAGTCTGATCGTTCTTGAACAGAACAATGCCGTTCACCAACGCGCAACACTTTTCCCAACTACAATAAAAATCAGTGACCAATATGTACAGGAACTCGATCAAAGTATTACCGGTTTGAACTTTGTTCATCATGAAAATGATTTTATCGATTTTGACATCCAACAACTCATTCCACATGAACTGAGCACGCAGGGACCGAAGCTGGCAGTTGCAGATATAAACAATGATGGTCTTGAAGATATATTCGTTTGCGGTGCTGCCGGCCAACCCGGAACATTATACCTGCAGCAAAAAAATAAAAGGTTCCTTGTTTCCCGGCAGAAGGTGTTTGAATCAGATTCAGTTTCAGAAGATGTTGGCGCAGTATTTTTTGACGCCGATGGTGATGGGGATAATGATCTTTATGTGGTGAGCGGCGGGGCAGAATTTTGCGACAAAGAGGAAGTTTTATCCGATCGGTTATACATCAACGATAGTAAGGGCAATTTTTCAAAATCAAATGGACTGCCTGCTTTCTATGGTAATAAATCTTCGGTAGTACCAATTGATTTCGACAAGGATGGTGATATTGATCTTTTTATAGGTGGCAGAGTTGATGGTTGTAGTTATGGAAAAATTCCCGACAGTTATTTACTCACCAACGATGGCAAAGGAAAGTTTGAAATTGTCACCGATAAACTTGCTCCCGGTTTAAAGAACATAGGAATGGTTTCCTCTGCCTGCAAAACAGATTTTGACAATGATGGCTGGCCGGACCTTGTGCTTGTCGGATCCTGGATGCCTGTTACGATTTTTAAAAACAATCACGGCCGTTTTGAAAATATCACCAATCAGATGGGTCTTGGTGAAACAAGAGGTCTTTGGAACACTGTTCTGGCAAAGGATCTGGACGGTGATGGCTTCGATGATCTGCTCGCCGGAAACTGGGGATTTAATACAAAATTGAAAGCTTCATCCAAAAATCCATTGAAACTATTTGTGGGAGATATAGATAGAAATGGCGCCTGGGATCAGGTACTTGCAGTTCCCAAAAACGGGAAGTATTATCCATTTCTTGGCAAAGAGGAACTTGAACGTGTCTTGCCGGGTCCGATCCGTAAAAATTTCTCAAACTATACAAGCATGGCAGGAAAAACAGTTGAAGAAGTTTTTCGCGGTATAGAAAATTCAGGCACAACTTTAAAAGCTGATTGTCTCGGATCGATGATCTTACATAACAGGAAAGGCAGATTTGAGCCTGCTCTGCTGCCTGGGATGGTGCAATGGTCCCCTGTATTTAGTTTCGAAACAATTGATGTAGATGGGGATGGAAGTCTTGATATTATCTGTGGTGGAAATTTCTATGGTGTGCTTCCGTTCGAAGGCAGATATGATGCAAATGCAGGCACGGTTCTTCTCAATAAGAACGGAAATTATATCCCTCAGCTGCGGGTGAAATCTGGTTTTGTTGACAATGGCGAAACCAGGGATCTGCGCACCATATCTGTAGGTAATGACATCTGGCTACTGGTAGCAAGAAATAATCTTCCATTATTGACGTATAGGCTCAATCAGGATAAATGAGACGATTGGTAAAACATATGACACATCGATTCCGACATGAATGGTGAATTAGTATTTTCTTCACGGCATGTTGCATGTCAATAAGTTTATCAGTCTTTTCATTTTATCCCTCTGCCTGAAACCAGCAGCAGCACAGGATTCCATCAATCTTTCCGCGCTTAACGCCTATAAACCGGCAAATGGCTGGCAAATGGCAGGTGATGTAAACGCGGATCTCAGGATCGCGAATAATTTCAAAGTTGTGGCGGGTGACAAGATCCTGGTCAACCAATACAATGATCAGAAAAAGCCCGGCGATCTTTACAGCATCGTTGAACATGGTGATGCGGATATTGAAATCGATTTTCTGCTGGCCCGCGGTTCCAATTCCGGTATCTATCTGCAGGGAAATTATGAGATCCAGCTTTTTGATTCCTGGGGAAAGGCTTCGGTAACATCAGCTGACAACGGCGGTGTATATCAACGGTGGGATGAGAAACGTGAAACAGGTCGGCAGGGTTATGAAGGAACCGCACCCCGGCAATCAGTAAGCAAAGCTCCCGGTCTCTGGCAACACTTACGTATCTCATTTCAGGCGCCGGTATTCGATAGCAGTGGCAGCAAAATCTCAAATGCAAAAATATTATCGGTTGAGCTGAATGGCGTACTTGTGCAGGAGCAGGTCGAATTAAGTGGTCCAACACATGGCGGGGATGGAAAAGAAAAAGCAATTGGTCCAATAAGATTGCAGGGAGATCATGGCGCAATTGCATTCAGAAATATCGTGATCAGGAAATTTGATCAGCCACAACCTGCGCTGGGCAATCTTGAGTATGCTGTTTACAAATCTGCATCAGACAGGAGACTGGAATCAACTTCAAAAAAAATCATACAGCGCGGAAAGCTGAATATATTATCCGCTGCCATCAATAATCTCGCTGATACATTCCTCCTTCAATATAAAGGCAATTTAAAGGTCAGCCAGGCAGGAACCTATCGTTTCAAACTTTCGACTGCAGCAGG
>JBEVNF010000304.1:0-3525 GCA_040508255.1 Flavitalea sp. | reverse complement strand
CAAGCATCATACTCTTGGAGAAATATTTTTTTTCATACAACTGAGCACGGATGCGGGCTTCCGGTGTATTCATGTCGGGCATTTCAAGCGCGCTGTCGTTGGCATGTTCTCCGACTGAATCTTCCTGTGAACCTGTAATAAAACCGCTTTTGATGCCGCTCCTGTCTGCTGCCCAGATATAGGTTTCTGTTCCTGAAACATGATTTTTCACATAATAGGTTTCGTAAACCGGTGTCTTTATAGTTCTTGTTTTTTTCTTTTTGCCTTTGCCTGTGGTAACTTTTGTAGTCTTGTAGCTCACGATCCTTCTCGCGTTCCATCCACCTGCACGCAGACCAGCAGAGTTGCAATGTATGCTGATAAAAAGATCGCCTTTCGCTTCATTTGCAATTTCTGCTCTTAGTCGGTTTGCAGCGTTGAGGTCATTGAGGTTTCCGGGCAAAGTCTTGCCTGGCCTGGTGTACACGATCCTGCACTCAGGAAATTCAGCTTCGAGTTTTTTGCCGAGTTTGTTTGCGATAGCGAGTGATACATCGGCTTCGGTAGAGAAAGTTCCGCGTGCGCCGATATCATATCCACCATGACCCGCATCCACTACAATGACGCGAAGTGCTGGTTTTTGTTGTTGTTTAACTGAGAACGAAAATATTGCTGTGAGCCCGATTACAAACAGCATTGCACCTACAATCTTATTCATACCTGTGATCCGTTTGGAAACCAACGAATCCGCAAAATACAGAATCGTGGCTGTTTATGATCAACAGACAACAGAATGATCAGTTTGTTGCAGTAGCGGCGGCACCATCCTTGTAACGGCGGAGACCGTTGATGATCGCATCCACCACTTCATTTTGTCCCTCATCACTCAGCAGGTATTTTTCTTCTTCCGTGTTGCTGAGAAAGCCTGTTTCTACAAGAACACTTGGCATACCAGTAGCCTGGAGCACCCAGATACCTTCATCGTTTCTTTGTTTAACACCGCCGCTTACACGACCCTGTTTTGCAAATTCTTCTTCGATATAAGTACCAAGCATGAGGCTTTTGGAGAAATATTTCTTTTCATAAAGCTGTGCACGGATACGGGCTTCAGGGCTTGTAAGATCTGGTTGCACTTCAGGCGTTGCGCCTTCTGCTTCGGTGCTGTCCGGTGCAAACTCACCATCATCCATGTGTATAAATCCACTTTTGATACCGCTTCTGTCTGCGGCCCAGATATAGGTTTCAGTACCGTGACGTGTGTTCTTTACCCAATATTGTTCGTAGATCGGAACCTGAACAGATTTAAGTCTGCGTTTTGAGCCCTTGCCTACATATCTCTTTTGTGTTTTATGACCCACCACGCGTTTTGCGTACCAGCCACCTGCGGGCTGACGCGTAGAGTTGCAATGGATACTGATGAAAAGATCACCTCTTGCCTCATTTGCCATCTGGGCGCGGATCCGGTTTGCCACACTGCCCGAAGTTGCGCCACCGGCATCTGCTTCAGTAGTTCTTGTATATACAACTTTCAGGTCAGGAAATTCTGTTTCGATTCGTTTCCCGAGTTTCAGACCAATTGCAAGTGAGATCTCTCTTTCAAATCCCTCCTGTCCCTTTGCCCCGGTTTTTCCACCGTGACCGGGATCAACAATAATTGTCTTGATATTTTGTTTTTGTGCAGACACAGAAACAACGGTTCCTGCAAAAATGAAAAGCAATGCTGCAAAACGGATATGGGCCAATGTTAGTCTGAACATACAATTCAATAATTTCTTTACTTTGCGCTGTTGAAAAAAGCTGAGAATCAATACCAATCTTCACATATTCTTAATTCATTAATAGTTATTTTCGCGCTACTTTCTGTAATATGGGCAAACGAGGCAAAAATAGTTTAAAATACAATTTTCTATTGGTTTTCCTGTCGTCGTTGCTCTTAATAACGCATGAGGGTTCGGCGCATTATCTACCAGGCAAAACTTTTTTCAATCCTTTAACGGCTTTCCAGGATTCTGCCAGGAAAAAACGTACTACGCCGGCTGTTAGTCCAACAAAAAAAAATATTCCTTCCAACTCAGATACGGTTCCGGGCAGACCAGGGATTTTTCGTCCGGGTAATGATACGATCCCTTCCCGACGGGATTCGCTTTCAGGGGACTCCCTCAGCCGCAGAGATAGTATTTCAACTTCAGATACTTTTGGTGTGAAGCTTTCAAAAGATTCGCTTGACGCACCGGTTGAATATTCTGCGGTTGATTCGATGGTACTGGATGTTCCCAATAACAAAATCATATTATATAGTAAAGGCAATATCATTTACAAGGATATGAATCTGAGTGCGGACAGCATAATGATGGATCAGTCCACGAAGATGGTTACCGCAACATACCGGCTCGACTCGCTTGGCAACAAGATCGGCAAACCAAAGATGAAGCAGGCCGAAACACCGATGGAGGCCGATGTTATCCGGTATAATTTCGAAACCCAGCGGGGCGTTACGCAGCAGACCTTCACCCAGCAGGGCGAAATGTATTTGCAGGGAGAACGGATCAAGAAGATCAATGCAACAGAGATGTATGCTTTCCGTGGTATTATTACAACCTGTAATTATGATGTGCCGCATTTTGGTTTTAAGACCAAGAAGATGAAGGTTGTGAACAAAAAGCTTGCGGTTACAGGTCCGATCCACCCGGAGTTTGAAGGGGTACCGGTACCGGTTTATATTCCTTTTGGATATTTCCCGATGTCACAGGGACGACATTCTGGTTTGCTACCCCCGACATTTACAGCCAATGAGCAGTTTGGTCTTGGGCTTGAAGGACTGGGTTATTACAAAGTGATCAATGATAATTTTGATGTAACGCTTCGTACCAACATCTATTCTTATGGTGGATGGTCTGCTTTTCTGACTCCTACCTATCGTGTGCGTTATCGGTATAACGGATCGATGAATATCGCGATACAGAACAGCCGTATTCTTAGTCTTACTGCCGATAAGGAATTTACAAATACAAGGACATTCAACTATAGCTGGAGCCATACGGTGGATAGCAGGGCGAGGCCGGGAACAAACTTTTCTGCAAATGTGAACGTGTCTTCGAGCAAGTTCAACCAGTTGTATGCAAACAACCCGATGAGGAACTATTCGAATGCGATGAGCTCTTCTATCACTTATTCAAAGACCTGGGGGAGTTTGTTCAACTTTACAGCGGCAGCGAATCACTCTCAGAATAATATTGATGGAAGATATAATGTGAATCTGCCGACAATCGCGTTTACGGTGAATACTTTTTATCCGTTGGCGAAGAAGGAATCAGTTGGTACACCGAAATGGTATGAGAAACTCGGGGTTGGTTTGAATACGAATATCGCGAACCAGGTTACGTTCTTTGATTCATCCTTTAGCCTGTCACGGATTCTTGATACTATGCAGTGGGGCGCACAGCATACCATTCCTATTCAGTTGGCTTTACCTCAGGTAGGTCCGCTTCAGATTGCCCCAGGTATTAGTTTTCAGGAGAAATGGTATAGTAAACAGTTTATTCGAAG
>JBEVNF010000212.1:0-3548 GCA_040508255.1 Flavitalea sp. | reverse complement strand
GAAAAGCAAAACGCATGTTTTCAAAAATAATCAATGACTGCCTGAAAATCACATACCAGCGATCTTGATTCTCTTCAAATCCAGCGTCCGGGGAAAATTCAGGGAATACCCTGAGAAAAAATTCAAGGTTCGTTACGATTGTCTGCTGTGGCGAATCTTGCGAATTTTGAATTCCCCTGAACCGCATCATTCATTCAAACTAATTATATGCGGATAAAGATTTTTAGCAAATGGACAATCGGGATCAGCCTGGTAATGGTTTTATTTCTCTCCTGCCGTAAAGGTGATGGCGGAGGTAGTGGCAATGGTGGACCCGGAAACGGACTTTCAGGTCATATATATTATGAGTTTGCCGACAATGGAGTTTCGCGCCTTGACCCACCGGGATTTGAAAGTACTTTATTCCTGCAGGAACAGAGTAAAAGAAACGGTTGGGATGTTTCTTATGACAACCAATACAAACTGGAAGCATCCACGATTCTTCATAACTATGATGATATTCAGTTTACGCTGAGCAAGATCAGTGATGGAAGCATTGTAAGCCAGTTTGTTTACTCGCCATTGAATGGAGGTTCAAATTATCAATCCGGATCGTTATCGCCTGATGGCAAACTGATTGGTATTCCTGCATCCTTTGATGAAGGAATTGTAATACTGAACACCAGTGGCGAGTTGATTGCGCACATTGAAGGTATCAATGGTGAGAAATTTGAACGTCATAGTGCGATGTACTGGTTGCCCAATAATGGGTTGGTGGTTGCTCACAAAAAAAACATCATCAGGATTGATCCACCGTATACCTCAGGCAAGCTGATCAAAGAAATGAATTATACGGAATGGGGTGATCTTGCAGTGAACCGTGAAGGAACAAAGATGGCACTTGTCATCGATAAGCATATTCATATGATGGATATGGATGGCAATAATCTTGCGCAGGTTACTGACAGCAAATTTGCAGAATCGGGGCCTGAGTTTTCGCCGGATGGCAGGCATTTACTTGTTGTTTCAAACTATCGTCAATCAGGGGTGTTCGGATTTCTTGGAAATCTGAAGATCGTGCCGGCAGATGGGAAAAAATATAATGTAGATCCGGTGTATGAAAATTCACCTGAAGTTATTCCTGTGATACTACCAGGGGAGGATGGGCCGGAGGCTGCAGATGGAAGACAGAGATGGAGATAAGTCTTTTGTCTATCGGAATTTTCTTAATATTTAAGTCATTCATCAGGAGCCTGCAAAAGAAGAGGTCGCCGCTATTTTTACTGCTACAGCGATGCAGGTTGCATGCGGAACATTTAAACTTAAATAAGGTGTTGGCAAGGCAAGTCTTGAATAATAACTTTGGACCAGTAATTATCATTGATTAAAACAATAATAACTGATCCAGATGCTCAGACCCTGGAATATCAACATCAGGCTAAATAGCTCCTCCGAAAAAGCGATCTATCTCCAGATTGCCGATGCTATCATTGATGACATCCGCAATGGCAGGCTCAGCAGTGGTACTGCCTTACCGGGAAGCAGACAACTCGCAGAGCTGCTGAAAGTAAACCGCAACACAATTGTTGATGCACTTGAAGTTTTGCTTATAGAAGGATGGCTGGTCTCACGCGAAAGAAAAGGAACCTTTGTCGCCGAAGAACTGCCACAACTTAATAAGACCAGAAAAATGGCAGCCGATAGCACAAAGGCAATCCCACAACCAAAATATCGGATTCAGTTTGATGATGGTTACCCTGATAGCAAAGTAGCACCGGTGAATGAACTTGCAAGAGCCTATCGCCAGATCTTTAACCGTAAGGCAAAATGGCAAATGATGGGTTACGGTGATCCATTGGGTGATCATGGCTTTCGGGAGGAGATTGCAAGGATGTTGAATCATCAGCGTAATATGCATATTACTGAAGCAGATGTTTGCATAACGAGGGGCAGCCAGATGGCGATGTATCTCGCCGCCCAATGTCTTGTAAAACCCGGCGACTATGTAATGATCGAAGACCCCGGCTATAAACCGGCATGGCTGGCACTTGAAAAAGCAGGCGCAAAACTTTTACCTGTAAGTGTTGATGAAGATGGATTAGCAATAGAAGATGTAATAAAACATCTTAAAACCAAAAAAGTACGTGCTCTTTATACAACACCACACCGGCAATATCCAACCACAGTTACGCTGAGTCTGCAACGCAGATTGCAATTGATCAGCTTATCTAATGAATATGGATTCACGATCATCGAGGATGATTACGATAATGAATTTCATTTTGGTTATCGTCCCGTACATCCACTTTCTTCTTTTGCGGAACTTGAAAACTATATTTATATAGGAACACTGAGCAAAGTCGTGGCACCATCATTAAGGATCGGCTACCTTGTAACAAAGAACCAGGGCCTGATCAGGACAATAGCTGATCTGCGTAAACTCATAGATGTACAGGGAGACACCATAATGGAACAGGCAGTACTTGAACTGATCAGGGATGGTACGATCAGGCGACATATCAGGAAGGCATCGAACTATTACAAAGAGAAAAGAGACGCTGTCGCTCAAATGTTAACCAAACAATTAAGCGGTAAAGCGAATTTGCAGGTTCCTGAAGGTGGGCTTGCATTCTGGATCATTCCATTGAAAAAAACTGACTGGTCAGGGGTGCAACAAAAACTAAGCGCGCAGGGGATCCTGATCTCAACACCTGAAAACTATAGTTTCAAAAAAAGTTGCAATGGTCTTCGCATCGGCTATGGTGCTTTGACTGAACAGCAACTCAAAGAAGGAGTTGCTGCACTTGCCAGATTATTATAAGATCAGTCTATCGCCTGGCGGGCCATAGACTGATCTTTATGAGCTATCCTAACTGAGGTTCCAGTGTTGCTTCAAGAATTGCCTTCAACTCAATGTTTTCGGAAACAGTAAGAGGTTGCAAAGGACTTCTTAATAACCCACCTGCTTCACCTATTATCTCAAGACCGGCTTTGATTGCTCTTGGCAGACCTTTCGCAACAATAAACTTCAGCAGATCAAACTGTTTTTCAAACTGAAGCCTGGCATCTTTCAGATCATTACGCTGAACTGCATCATAAAGTGACAGATTAAGTTCAGGAATCAGGTTCGGGGCAGCAGTGCACCAACCTCTTGCTCCGGCAGCAAAAGCAGCCAATGCCAGCGGATTGGATCCATTATAAAATGCCACATCCTCACCAAGTTCCCTGCGCAGGTTATGCATCCTTTGAACATCACCGGTACTTTCCTTGATCATGGTAACATTCGGAATCTGCAGTAAACGCTTCAGCAGTGCGGGTGACATATCTACTCCCCCGGTTGCCGGGTTATTATAAGCCATGATAGGAATGGAGATCTTCGCGGCAACTTCATCATAATGTTTTACGATTTCGTCATCGGTAAGTTTCCAGTAACTCATAGGAATGATCATTACTGCAGTTGCACCTGACTTCTCTGCAAATTTTGCATGATAGATAGTTCTTTCTGTTGTGAGATTTGACACACCCACCAGCGTTGGAACTCTTCCATCAACTTGTTTGATAGTGGCTTC
>JBEVNF010000204.1:0-5756 GCA_040508255.1 Flavitalea sp. | reverse complement strand
CAGTTGATGATACTTGTTTTGTGTTTTACCTCAAAGCTAATGTGGGCACAGGAAAGCCTTGTTTCCGGTAACGTTATCAACAGCAGGAATTTCGAGTCAATACCGGGTGCAACAATAAGTTTGATCCGGTTGGCGGGTGATTCAACCACGCCATCAAAGAGTTTTGTGGCGGATAAGGACGGACGTTTTCGCTTGAAAATTCAGGGTGCTGAAGCCAGGGCTCTTGTTTCTGCTATCGGTTATGCAGCCGATACAATTTTGCTGAAAGCCGGGTCCGGAAATGACATACGTTTGTCAAATTCCGAGGGTGCGCTTGGTGAAGTAGTTGTAACCGGCACCATGCGTACGGTATCAAAAACAGCAAGTCCTGTACCTGTTGAAGTATATACACCCAAATTCTTTCTGAAGAATCCATCACCAACAATCTTTGATGCATTGCAGATGGTGAATGGTGTGAGACCCCAGTTGAACTGTAATGTTTGTAATACAGGCGATATTCATATGAATGGGCTCGAAGGTCCGTACACAATGGTTTTGATAGATGGTATGCCGATCATGAGTTCGCTTGCATCTGTTTACGGTTTGTCAGGGATCCCGAATTCATTGGTTGAAAGAATTGAAATAGTGAAGGGGCCGGCCTCCTCTCTTTATGGTTCAGAAGCAATAGGTGGACTTATCAATGTGATTACAAAAAATCCCGTGAAGGCTCCCCGTATTTCAGCAGATGTTTCTGCAACTACCTGGGGTGAATACACAGCGGATCTTGGCGCTAAATACAGGATCGGCAAAAAAGCAACTGGTTTATTTGGATTGAATTACTTCAACTTCAATGAACGTATTGACCGTAACAACGACAACTTTACTGATATCACTTTACAGGAAAGAATCTCCCTGTTCAATAAAGTGAGTTGGGAAAGAAAAGAAAACCGCGCTGCAAACCTTGCTCTGCGTTATATTTCTGAAGATAGGTGGGGTGGGGAAATGAACTGGAACAAAAGCTTTCGCGGCGGCGATAGTGTATATGGTGAAAATGTGAATACAAACAGGTTCGAATTGATCGGTAACTACCAGCTGCCTGTAAAAGAGAAACTTGTATTCAGCTATTCGTTCAATGATCATCGTCAGCGTTCTGCATACGGAGCAACTATCTTCAATGCTGATCAACGCATCGCTTTTGGGCAGCTCACCTGGAACAAAACAGTGCTGAAAGATCATGAGTTGCTGGCAGGGCTTGTTTCAAGATATACCATGTATGACGACAATACCGTGGCAACACTTGATTCAACGACAGGAAAAAACCGACCTGATAATATTTTTCTGCCCGGTGTTTTTGTTCAGGATGAGATCAGGATCAATGAGCAACAGCAACTGCTTCTCGGCGCACGATATGACTATGATAAGCGTCACGGCAATATCTTTACTCCAAGACTTGCGTACAAACTTTCACTTCGTAACAGCGATGTGTTCAGGTTCAATGCAGGAACAGGTTTCAGGGTAGTAAACCTTTTCACAGAAGATCATGCTGCGCTTACCGGGGCGAGAGAGGTAGTGATCAGAAATGAATTAAAACCTGAACGTAGTTACAATGCGAACATCAACTATGTGAAAAGAATTTATACAAAATCATGGTGGCTTAATCTCGATTTTTCAGCCTGGTATACTTATTTCACGAACAGGATCTTACCGGACTATCTTACGAATGCAAATCAGATCATCTATGATAACCTTGATGGGCATGCCATTTCAAAAGGTGCAAGTCTGAATGCAGAGATGGGATTGACAAATTCACTGCGTGTAAATCTTGGAGTTACGTTTATGGATGTTAGTACAACTTCAACAATCAACGAAAAGAAAATTACTGAACGACAACTGCTCACCGAAAGATTTACCGGAACCTGGGCAGTTTCGTATACCATCAAGGGTGCTTCGATTACAATAGATTATACCGGTAATATCTATGGTCCGATGAAACTTCCGTTGCTTTCGGAGCTTGATCCAAGACCTGAATATTCGCCGTTCTGGAGTATTCAGAATATCCAGTTGACCAGGAAGTTCAACCGTGGGTTTGAATTGTATGGCGGAGTTAAAAATCTATTAAACTGGACACCTGCAAAACGAAATAATATGATAATTGCGCGTGCCCATGACCCTTTTGATAAACAGGTTCAGTTTGATGGTTCCGGGAATCCCGTTCCAACAGCTTCCAACCCTTATGCGCTTACGTTTGACCCAAATTATGTGTATGCACCAAACCAGGGGATCAGGGGATTTCTGGGGATGAGATGGACATTGTAAGCGCCAGCGTTTCGGAATTCAGGCAATTTGTTGTAAACTGACGCTTTGGTGACATAGGCTTTGCGTTCCGGACTCAAACCCCTATCTTAGCTCCCGTGAAAAGGGCTACCGCTGCCATATTACTGTCGATCTATATGCTCGCATTTTCTGAGCTGCCGCAGCTTTTGAAGATCCCGGTGTTTGTGCAGCACTATCATGAGCACCAGGAGCGTGATGCCTCAACAACTTTTTGGGGTTTTGTTACAGAACACTACCAGGGAAGATTTATTGTGGATGACGACTATAAGCGCGACATGGAGCTTCCTTTCAGAACCACAAATGTTGTGATCAACACAACAGTGATCTTCACACCCCCACTTGCAATTGAAGTTCCGGATACGGATCACTTTTATACAAAGGAATTTCTTATCTCCAACGATTCTGATCAATCCCTGGTGAGTACACACGATATTTTCCAGCCTCCACGGGTATAGTATAATCCTGCGCACAATAGAGTAAACAAAAGTTTCATGATCTCATTGCAGATTCATGATGCCTGAGCGTTTTTGCTATTGCTCAGCAGCGACCTGCCTGCATCCTGTTTCAGGCGTTATTTTTCTATGCTTCAAATTCCAGGTTAAATCATTTGATGATCACAGATTTTTGTGATCAGGCTCATAGTATTTTATGTTACAAAAAATCATTCAGTTTTCCGTAAGGAATAAACTGGTGATTGGTTTGCTCACGCTCGTACTTATCGTAGCCGGGGTATACCAGGTCACCAAACTGCCAATAGATGCATTACCGGATATCACCAGTAACCAGGTTCAGGTGATCACGGTTTCGCCATCCCTTGCGGCCTCAGAAGTAGAACAGCTGATAACGTTCCCTATCGAACAGGTGAATGCAAGTATTCCGGGACTTACTGAAATGCGATCCATTTCACGTTTCGGTCTCAGTGTGATCACACTTGTGTTCGAAGATGATGTGGATGTTTACTGGGCACGGCAACAGGTTTCAGAACGACTGTTGCAGGTTCGTGAACAGATTCCATCTCATGCCGGCTCACCGGAGCTGGCGCCCGTCACCACCGGTCTTGGCGAGATCTACCAGTATGTGGTAAGACCTGCCAAAGGTTATGAAGGCAAGTATGATCTTGCTGAATTGAGATCCATACAGGACTGGATCATCCGCAGGCAATTACTCGGAACACCCGGAGTGGCGGATGTAAGTAGCTTCGGTGGTGTACTGAAACAATACGAAGTATCGGTACATCCTGCGAAACTAAAAAGTCTCGGAATAACTGTGACTGATGTTTTCAATGCGCTTCAAAAGAATAATGAAAACTCCGGGGCATCTTATATTGAGAAAGGACCAAATGCATTGTTTATCCGCAGTGAAGGCCTCGCCGCAAATACAGCTGAGCTCGCGAATATCTTTATAAAGAACAATCCCTCAGGAACCCCGGTTTTTGTAAAAGATGTTGCGGAAGTGCGTATAGGCAGTGCTGTTAGGTATGGTGCAATGACCTACAGGGATCAGGGTGAAGTATGCGGTGCGGTTGTTTTGATGTTGAAGGGTGCCAACGCATCTGCTGTTGTGAAGGATCTGAACGCAAAGATGGATGAGATCAGGAAAACACTTCCGGAAGGAGTTGTAGTGGAAACTTTTCTCGAGCGGACAAAGATGGTGAACAATGCAATCAGCACCGTCGAGAAAAACCTTATCGAAGGAGCATTGATCGTTGTATTTGTACTTGTTTTCTTTCTCGGTAATCTACGTGCAGGACTGATCGTGGCCAGTGTTATCCCTCTTGCAATGTTGTTCGCTGTGATCTTAATGAATTTCTTTGGTGTTTCCGGAAACCTGATGAGTCTCGGAGCACTTGACTTCGGATTGATAGTAGATGGAGCAGTGATTATCGTGGAAGCGCTTGTTCACAGGCTTTCGCATACATTAAAGACCAACAGGATCTCACAGGAAACCATGGATGAAGAAGTTACCGAAGCGGCATCAAGAATGATGAGTCCCGCAGTATTCGGGCAGGTGATCATCCTGATCGTTTATCTTCCGATCCTTACGCTTGTAGGTATAGAAGGAAAAATGTTCAGCCCTATGGCAAAGACGGTATCATTCGCATTGATCGGTGCATTTATTCTTTCGCTCACTTATGTGCCGATGGTTTCTTCGCTTTTTCTGAGCAAAAAATTAAATCATAAGGAAAGCTGGGCAGATAAAACGATGAATAAGCTGCAAAGCTGGTATGCTCCAATACTTCGTCATGCATTGCGCAAGCCTGTGATAGTGATAACCACTACACTGATACTTTTTGTAGCGGCCTTATTCGCACTGTCAAGGCTTGGTGGTGAATTCATCCCTGAACTTGAAGAAGGTGATTTTGCTGTAGATGCAAGATTGCTCCCGGGCAGTTCTCTTACAAAAACAATTGAAGTAACCCAACAGGCGACTAAGCTTTTGCAGGACAATTATCCTGAAGTAGAAAAGATCGTAACGCGCATCGGTGCAAGTGAAATACCGACAGATCCGATGCCTATAGAGATGACTGATATCATCATATCACTTAAACCTAAAAAAGAGTGGGTGAGTGCAGAAAGTTTCGATGAACTCGCTACCAGGATGAGTAAGACACTCGATGAGATTCCTGGTTTGTCAGCCGGTTTCCAATACCCGGTGCAGATGCGTTTCAATGAATTGTTATCCGGGGCAAGACAGGATGTCGTATGCAAAGTGTTTGGCGAGAACCTCGATACACTTACAAACCTTTCTGCAAAGATCGGTAATGTGATCAAATCAGTAAATGGGGCCACAGACATCTATATGGAATCGGTTACAGGTTTACCGCAGATCGTGGTGAAATATCATCGTGAAGCGATCGCTATGTACCAGCTGAATATTGCTGATGTGAACCAGGTGTTGCGCAGTGCATTTGCGGGCGAGGTTGCCGGTACCATGTATGAAAATGAACGACGCTTCGATCTTGTGATACGTATGCAGGAAGGGTCACGGAAGGATCTTACTGATATACAGGATCTCCTGATCAACACACCAACGGGTCTCCAGATACCGCTGTCACAGCTTGCAGAGATTGAGATCAAGGATGGTCCCAATCAGATCCAGCGCGAAGATGCCCGCCGTCGTATTATCACAGCATTCAATGTGCGTGGTCGCGATGTTCAGTCGGTGGTTGAAGAACTGCAGGAGAAACTGAATGCTCAGTTCAAACTTCCTGCAGGTTATTCAATTGAGTTTGGTGGACAGTTTGAAAATCTGAGCAAGGCAAAGACCCGTCTTGCAATTGCAGTACCCGCGGCCTTGTTGCTGATTCTTACCATGCTCTATTTCGCTTTTGGTTCTATGAAATACGGTGTACTCATCTTCACTGCAATTCCATTGTCTGCTATCGGTGGTGTATTCGCATTAACCCTGCGCTCCATGCCTTTCAGTATTTCGGCAGGTATCGG
>JBEVNF010000152.1:0-5518 GCA_040508255.1 Flavitalea sp. | reverse complement strand
AACGGGTTCGCTTTTTTAGTATTTCCCCTCCTCCACCTACGCTATCGCTTCGGCGGACCTGCGGTCTCGCAGGAGGGTGGTGAAAAAAATCCATTTAACTTTATTACATCCTAAAAAGGTGTAATTTCGTAACTGTTTCTATACTATTTAAAAACTAGCGTCATGTCAATTGTAAATTCCAAACTCTTTTTGATGCTCTCAATGCCGGGTGGTACTGAGTGGTTGCTTATTGTGTTAGCAGTGTTGATCCTCTTCGGTGGTCGTAAAATACCTGAGTTCATGAAGGGTATTGGTCGTGGTATCCGCGAGTTTAACGATGCTAAAAGCAATGTGAAGAAAGAAATTGAAGACGGTATGGCCGAAAAAGATCAGCCGAAGTCAACAACTCCTACTTCTCCTTCGCAGAATTAATTCTTTTGTTACCTTCGCGCCCAGCCGGTTTCAGCGTATTATCAACACATAACGCTTTCTTAAACCGCCGGCAATGCGTTCAAGGTGAACTACGAATCAATCGCACAATATCATACTGAATTGCTGAATGGTACAACCACGTGTGTGGCCACCGTTCAGCATTTTTTATTGCAGATCAACTCACGTAAACACCTCAACGCTTTTGTAGAGGTTTATGAAAGGGAAGCGCTTGAAACTGCTGCCTCCCTAGATCTATCAAGAGCAGAAAACGGTATCACCGGAAAACTTCATGGTGTTGTTATTGCCATCAAAGATGTGATCTGCTACAAGGATCATACAGTTACCGCAGCTTCAAAAATTCTCAAAGGATTTACTTCCCTCTACAATGCCACTGCAGTTGAAAAACTATTGCAGGAAGGTGCGATCATTATCGGAAATACCAACTGCGACGAATTCGCCATGGGTTCTACCAATGAGAACTCCAGTTATGGTAAAGTGCTGAATGCCATTGATGAAACCAAAGTTCCCGGGGGGTCATCCGGGGGTTCAGCAGTAGCTGTTCAGGCCGGCCTTTGTATGGTGAGCCTTGGAAGCGATACAGGCGGATCTGTTCGTCAGCCTGCAGATTTTTGCGGAATAGTAGGTCTCAAGCCCACCTATGGAACCATTTCCCGCTATGGGCTGATCGCTTACGCTTCTTCCTTTGACCAGATAGGTATTTTCGGCCTTAACATCCCCGACACCGCCCTGGTTCTGGATGTAATTTCAGGACCTGATGATTTCGACAGCACAGCCGCACCTGAAAAACAACCTGATACAGCTCCCCTGCTTATAAGTGGTAAAGGCAAAAAATTACGTATTGCATATTTTGATGAAGCATTGAATACCAATGCGTTGGATCCGGAAATACGAACTTCGATCCTGGGTCTTATTGAAAAACTCAAAGCAGACGGTCACACGGTTGAACCGGTAAAGTTTGAATACCTTGATTTTATCGTTCCCACATATTATGTTCTTACAACCGCAGAGGCCTCTTCAAACCTTTCCAGGTTTGATGGGATCAAGTATGGTCACCGCAATGTGGATAAAAACAACGATTTAACGGACCTTTACAAAAAGACCAGGTCCGAAGGTTTTGGCAGAGAGGTGCAACGGCGGATCATGCTCGGTACCTTTGTGCTCAGTGCGGGATATTTCGACGCCTACTTTACCAAGGCCCAACAGGTGCGCCAGCTGTTGGTTCGTAAAACTAACCTGATTTTCAATGACTTTGACGTCATTCTCCTCCCGAATTCACCAACCACAGCATTCACGGCAGGCGAAAAAACATCAGACCCTATCGCGATGTACCTTGCTGACATTTTTACAGTTTTTTGCAATCTGACCGGGCTTCCCGGAATCTCCCTTCCACTTTTTTGGCACAGTAATGGCTTACCCTTCGGTGTACAAGCTATGACAAACCGATTTTGCGAATTATCTTTACTGCAGCTATCACACGAATGGATGCAGCAATACAGAGAACCCCGGAATGAAAGACCCTAACTAAATCGACCCCGGAAAAAGAGCTTCCTGTATTATTCTATCGCCTTTCATCCTATGTAATATTCCTTCCTTCCGTCCTATAGAAGAATTTGTTCTTTTGATCCATACCTGAGCGTCGGCATTTGTTGAGCAAATTAAAATGAGATGAAACACAAATTATTTCTGCTCGGCTTTTTGTGCCTGGGATTCACTTCAATGGTAATTGCCAATGACGGAGACAAGAAGAAGAAAACAACAACTTCAGCCAAGTCTTCATCATCAACAAAAAAAGCAAAAACTGTAGCAAAGACCCCGGTCAAAACCGTTAAACAAAATTCGCCTGTAAAGACGATCGTTCTTAAAGACACGATCCAGTCTCCGGGAAAAGTAGATTCTTTGAATCCGACCAACGGCTTCGAGGATCTTTTTGAAAAAGATACAAAAGCCGGCGTTCTCCTGAATGCGCGCGCTGTGGAATTCGTTGAAGATTATATCGAAAAGAATTCCGATGACCTGATGAAAGTTAAAGGGTCATGTGCTCCCTACTTTACCATGATGGAAAAAATCCTTGCTCAATATGGTCTCCCTGTTGAGTTGAAATACCTTGCCTTTATTGAATCAGAATTAAAGATCAAAGCTAAATCATGGGCAGGTGCAGGTGGTCCATGGCAATTGATGCCGGTAACAGCACGCCAGCTTGGTCTTGTTGTAAATAAATCACGCGACGATCGCTACGATTATAAAAAGAGTACTCACGCTGCAGCAAAGTATCTTATAGATCTGTACAAGGAATTTGGTGACTGGTTACTTGTGATCGCGGCTTATAATGGCGGTCCCGGTAATGTATATAAAGCTATCGGCAAGAGTGGTGGCAGCCGTAATTTCTGGAAACTGCAGAATTATCTTCCTGCAGAGTCAAGAATGCACGTAAAGAAATTTATCGGAACACATTACATTTTTGAAGGCGAAGGTGGTATCACGACGCTGACCCAGGCCGAAGCAAAAAAGCAATTGGGTGTTACCTCTACTTACCTGCTGAATCGTAAGATTTCTGCAAAAGAAAAGGCAGGAGCAAAAACACTGATCGTTTCCGGTAAGTATCGCTCTGATATGATCGCAAAATATATCATGATGAGTGAGGAAGATTTCGTTCGTTACAATCCTGATTTCGACAAAAAAATGTCGACAACAGATAATGTTTATGAACTGAAACTTCCGGCAGACAAAATGGAATTGTTCAATGCTAATAAATATGATATCCTGAACGATTCTGTTCAGTTGATAATGAATTCGAATCCTGTAGTAGCTACGGCTTCAAAATAGTTTCGTCCTTAAAACAACCAATCACGGGAGTTACGTTTTACGTAACTCCTTTTCTTTTTTCAGGAAGCCTCGCTTCCAAGTATACCGCGGATCGCAGCTGCCTTTACAAGACACTCTTCGTATTCCGCTTCGGCATCACTGTAAAATGTAATACCGGATCCTGCCGGAAAGGAAAGATATCCTGACTCACTGTTATAAAGAATACTTCTTATCACCACGTTAAAATCAAAATCCCGTTCGGGGGTTACATATCCAACTGCGCCTGAGAACAAACCGCGCGCAGATCTCTCATATTGATCTATCAGCTGCAATACGCGCCGTTTTGGAGCCCCTGTCATTGAACCCATGGGAAATGTTGCCCTGATTGCTTCGAGCCAGCTAACATTCTCGCTGAGCTCACCACTGATGGTTGAGATCATCTGGTATACCTGTGGGAAAGTATAAATCCCGAATAGCTCATCCACAACCACACTACCCTGCCCGCAGATTCTTGAAAGATCATTCCGTACAAGATCCACAACCATCACATTCTCCGAGCGATCTTTTGCGCTTTCAAATAACAGTTTTGCATTCAGGAGATCATCTGCTGCAGCTGAATTTACCCTGTCTCTCTTCAGCGTACCCTTTATCGGCTGAGAAATAACTTTTGTCCCTTTCTTTTGAAGATATCTTTCAGGGCTGGCACACAGCAGGAATCGCGAATCATTGCGATAAAACGCAGAAAAAGGATTGGGTGATGCACCGGTAAGTTTCCTGAACAAGGTCAAAGGCTCAAGACCCGGCTTTTCAGCATAGAACTCCTGGCAGAAATTGATCTCATAGCAATCTCCCCTCAGAATATGCTGCTGAAGTTTTTTTATAACGCTGATGTATTCGCCGCGTGAATAACGTTGATGAATAGCCGAAGCATCGTTGCTGGCAGGCTGTTGGGGCACGGTTGCGGTGCACTCCATAATATTCCTGTAAACCTGTTCATGATCGCTGCCATGAACACCAATCCGTATGTCCGTGGCCGTTAGTTCGATCACGATCTCCGGAACAAAAAATAACAGATCATCAAACCCTATCGGATCATATTTGGGAGTAGATCCACGCTCACCTTCCGTTTCAGTTTTCAATTCGAAACCGAGATGGCCGAACATCCAGTCGTTGTGAGTGGCAGCAAACTCAGCAAGAGCCTTGAAGGCTTCACCCGCAGTTGCTTTTACAGATTTAAGCACACCGGCCCCCAGCAAGCATTCAATATTGCTGTAGCCTGAGTTGTATTCATTATTATCCAGAAAACAACAAATGTTGAACTGGTTGGCCCAATTCAACATTTGCAATTTTGTTTTTAATAAATCTACTATCGGAAAAGAAACGAAACTTCTGTTCACTTATAAATTCCGGGATTGATTCTTAGTAGTCATCATCGTCATCATCAAAGCCGCGATCATTGAACATGTCGAGGTCCTTGAATTCCTCGTCAACATTAAGATCATCGTCGTCATCGCCTTTACCTTTCTTCGCTCCGGTACCGCCGGTGCCGCCCGATTTCTTAACCTTTGACTTTGGAAGATCAAACTCTTCAAAATCAGGATCCCAGTTCTCTTCTTCCTCTGGTTTATCCCAATCATCTACTTCATCATCACCATCGCCGTCTTCATCATCGTCTTCGTCATCCTCGCTTTTCTTCTTGGCGCTTCCTTTCGCAGATGCTGATTTCTTGGCTCCTTTTGGAGTCTCTTCTTCCTCATCTAATAAGTCATCTTCTTCATCTTCGTCTTCTACTTCTTTCTTTTTCGGCTTGGATGCATCTTTCTTAGGGGTTTCCTTAGAGGACTTTGGTGCACCGCCGGTCTTTTTGTCTTTGTCAGATTTTGCTGCCATAGTCTGGTAAGATTTGCCGGAGATTAAATATTTTCATTTTTAAAGTCAGAACCAAAGTTTGATCAAAGCCCGGAGATTCTTTAATCGCAATTCAATTCCGCTACTGTCAACACTGTAAAATTTCAGCGAAGTTTTTAATTAGCCAAACTTTTTCTGAAAAATTTTTACGCGGCATTTTTTTTAGGAAAACACCAACAGTCTTTCAGCTTTTCTGCTTAACTAATTTAACCAATTTTTACTAATTGATCCCTGCCTGGTCCATTGGAAATATAGTTGATGTTTACACCAAGATACTTGTTGATAAACGCAACATATTCTGTCATTTCCGTTGGCAACTCTGACGGGCTCTTCATTGCCGTAATATCTTTGTTCCAGCCTTTGAATGATTCCAGCT
>JBEVNF010000077.1:0-5312 GCA_040508255.1 Flavitalea sp. | reverse complement strand
CTTCGGCTGGGTTTTGTTTACGGTGATAAGGACCCGCATATAAAAGAGATTATCCCAATTTTAAAAACCTGGGGCAAACATCCCGGATGGAGACTTCATATGGTGCATCACCTGGATGTAGCTCAGGGTCTGATGATCCTATTGCAGAACGATGGACTTAACGGTGAAATTTTCAATGTTGTCGATGATGCGCCGATCAGTATTTATGAACTGGCTGATTCGTTCGGAGTTGCAGCGGAGAGTTTCCCTGCTGATCCGGGTCCGTTAAAAGATCCGTTTGATGGTATAATCGATGCATCGAAACTTAGAAGACTTACGTGTTTCAGACCACTTGTCCCATCTTATTATGTGGCGAAAGATCTGGATCTGCTCTAGTGCGGATAAAACTCTTCTTTGGCAGCTCATCAATAAACTCCTAGATGGGCTGCCGGTGAAGAAGCATTCGTTTTGGGGTATGATTCCTGAGGACTCGGCAAGCAATGCTTTCTCCGTAAATTGTGAACTGAAAAATTAAATCTGGTAAGATGCCTTCGATAAATCCCTGGACCGAAATTCCGCTTAAAGATTATGAAACACATATGGAACATAGTGATGTGGCGCAGGCGCAGTTATTGAATCGATTGACCAGGGACTATCTTATAAAACACAAGCCTGATGCAGCTTTGTTTCTTGGGATAAGCGGCGGAAACGGATTAGAACATATCGATCCGGGAATCTCCAGGGTATGTGGTGTGGATATTAATCAATCATATCTTGATATTGCGCAAAATCGGTTCAATATTAAACTTCCTCAGTTGGAACTTTTTCAGGCTAACATCGAAACTTCCACCGATTCATTCATTCGGGCTGACTTCATTTGGGCCGCATTGATCCTTGAATATGTTAATATTGATAGGGGCTTCCGATTTATTAGTCACAACTGTAAGGAAAATTGTGTGTTGATTTTAACGATCCAGTCCAACAATGGTGCTACTTCTGTAAGCAACACCGGGATAACATCGCTGCAATCTGTCAAGGGAATCTTCCGGGAGGTGGAAGATCCAATTTTAATTCAAATTGCAACAAACTCACAATTCACGCTTATCGATAGGATAGAAAGCGAGTTGCCAAATGGCAAATCATTCATTACTTATGAGTTCCGGCGATCAATTAAGTGACTCTATTTAAACCTCACATCCAGGTAAACCGAATGTCTCCCATAAGTTTCATAAAACGGTTTGAAGATCACTTCATCAATTGAGAACTCAAGTTTTGATGCATCACCCTTGATTGATTTGCTTAGGTCAGCTGCATCCAGCGTAACCTGGCGCCAATCTTTTCTTGCAGCAGGTTCCTGGGCCGCGAGCAAAATAGGACCGTAAAAGAGACTTGCGATATTCTGCTGATCCATCACCGGATCTAAATGAAAGGTAAAGGGCATCCTGAGTTCTATAATATCACCATCTTTCCACGTACGCGAAATCTTGAGATAAGATCCTGCTTTTGCAGCAACCTTGTGCTCCTTACCATTGATCTTCACAAAAAAACCCTTTGTTGCCCATGATGGTACCCGAACATTCAGATTAAACTTTCCATTACCCTTCACCGTTAGTTTGGTATTGTCTTCATTCGGGAAGCTGGTAGTCTGTTCAATAATGATATTTCGCTTTGTCCACTGAAGGGTAGAAGGCACATAAAGATTAACATACAACGCCTGGTCGTCAGCACTTTTAAAATAGATGGAGTTCTGGAGTTTTGTGCTGCTTTCGATGGCAGTTCCATTGCAACAGGTGAATCCTGTCATATCAGGATTTCCGAACTGTTTTACAGAACCCGGTCTTAGTGGAACATGATAGGTGTTGGCTGGTGTCTTTTCAGCTACTGATGCAAGTATATGGTTATACAGGGCACGTTCATAATAATCCATATACTCCGGTTTCTGATCATACAAAAACAAGTCGCTCGTGAGCTTCAGCATATTGTAAGTGCCACAGGTTTCATTCTGACCCCCGGATGAAAAACCGTTCTCATAGATCGTAGCCGGTTGTGCAATAAAACATTCTGCATTGGCAGGATTACGGGCACCCGCAATCCCACCGATACTATAACTGTAATCAGTAATCGCTTTATACCAAAAATTATCGGCGATCTTATAATACTCGGGATTGTTTGAAACACGATACATTTCGATGCTGCCGACGATTTGTGGGATGTGTTGATTTGCATGAAGACCACGGAAAAGATCTACATTTTTAGCAAGCCCGTGTACATGTGCCGTATCTCCGTAAAACACGCGGATGTTGTCGAATAGCTGCGCTGTTTTGAGAAAATCCGCTTTGCCTGTGAGTCTGTACAAGCGGGCCATAGCCTCATTCATACCACCAAACTCACCGGCGATATAGGTGTTCCACATTTTGATCAATGTATCGGTGGGGACTTTGCTGAGCCTTGCATACACCCATTCACCCATACCTGAAGCCACATCAATCGCCTTTTGGTTTTTGCTGACTTCGTATACATCCATCAGACCAGCCATGATCTTGTGTAGTGTGTAGTAGGGTGCCCAGATCGCATTTTTCTGGCCGCCATATTTAGCACCGTTTTCCAGCATGATAAACTGATCAGGAGGGTAGGCGCTTATAAAACCTTTGCCCCAGTTCCAGTAATCGTTCCTGATGCCTTCATCACTCAGATCTGAGTCGTATGCTGTTTTACCCGGTCCGAAGGGTACTTTGGATGGATCTGAAACAAACGATGATGCTGAATTAGCTTTTCCTGACAATGCGGCAAGCTCATACAAGGTATTCACCATCGTATCCATTTTACCGGCAAAATTTTGTTGCAATGTTTTATCATAACCTGTTCCTGCGTAGGCCTGCGCGATAGCTGTAAGATAATGGCCTGTTGCATGACCTCTCAGTTTGGTATCCTTGCTATCCCATACTCCGAGTGGTTTTGCGCCTTCAGGTTGCGGCTGACCAAACGCATGCCGGAACATATAGAGAAATGAATTAGGATCGGTTCTCGCAAGAGTATTTACAAACTTGTTCCGGTTCTCTATAAACTTTGATTCATGATTGTGTGCATCATTTTTGAGCATCACTTCATTCAATGCAAATGTTTTCAGCTTTAGAGCAGGTGATTTTTTCCCGGCACCATTCTTTATTGTTACAAATGCCTTCGGCTGAAAATTTGTACCCGCCACGCGACCAACTATAGTGTCCTTACCCTGTTTTAGAACTTTTGCATTATCAATATCTGCGGGCCAGATTATACGAACACGCGGTCCTTTAAATCCATTCTTATACACGCCATCCACGTAAGCTGGAAGCCGTGGAAGGTTGCCGGTTTCCGTTTCAACCTTTACATCAGCAACCTTTACGAGATAAGCATTGTAAAGCTGCCTTTCATCTGCTCCAAACTTAGGTAGCACATCTTCTTCTTTCTTACCCCTGGTATTTACCGAACCGGAGTTGATACTGCCTTTGGCGTTACCATATATACCTGCCACCTGTCTTCCGCTCAATGGTACACGATAAATCCTGAAGTCATACAACAGTGCATTCAGATTAGGATCACCGGCATTAAGCGATTTACCGATATACAATTTGTTTTCTGCGGGTTGATTACCGAAAATATCATTGAGCTCTATGGGGATATTCTTTACTTCTCCTGCTTGCTTGCTATCTATGTAGGTGGTTAAAGATTTGGAAGAGACGTCGATCACCACAACCACATGCACCCATTTATTGAGTTCTACCGGAGTTGAAGTTGCTGCAGGTGTTTTTTCTTTTGAGGAAGCAAGGGTAGCATTGAGCTGATCCTTACCTGCCAAACCAGAAGGAGCAAGGAAAAAACGATTTGCCTCATCTTCACCAAAATCAAAAAGTTTCTGACCCTGTTGTTTGGAACGTAACTGGATCCATCCCGAGATGCTCATTGATTCAAGATCAAAAAGCGTTTCAGTCGGAAGAGTTATAAAATCATTGGGGCCGCCTGACAATGAAAGTACTTTGCCAAACCGGTTGTCATTTACAAAGATCGAGTTGGAAGCATTGGTCTGACCGTGCAGGTTATTCCTTGACCAGTCTTTAAGATCGCCGTTAAACAGGTAACGGGCAACCATCCCTGTTTCACCGATCCCATCAAGGATCTGATCACCACCCTGGGCCTTCGCGAAGGATGCTGATCCTAATATCGCAATAACAACAAGTAACAAATTTGCCGGCAACCTGAACATTCTCATAATTTCCTGATTTCGCTTGAATAAAACTAGGCAGAATGACGGGTTGGGAATAACCTGATTTTACCAAATAGTCAGTTGATTTGAACAGGATTCACATTGATTTAAGATGAAATAATGGACCGGCGCCTGAGAAATACCCTCACTACATATATGAGCCTGAGAATCCCTACAAAGGATCAAACTGCAATGACCTCTTTTTTTTTTGAATGGAAAAGAATCCAGCAAAGGGCTATCAAACCAGCGAAATGGCACCAGGCGTAATGATCGCTGTATATGGGGTTGCACATTGGGATGACTTTGACAGGTATTTAGGCAAAAGCTCGTTGAAAACATAAGCTTTTCCTGAATTACTGATCCGGGTGCTGAGTTCAGCGTAGCAAAGCATGATGCAGAAATACAGTGCGCCACAAAGCAGATAGGCGGAAACACTGGCACTGGCAAGTATAGCAGCTATCAACGAGGAAGCAAAAAAATGCCCGAGCCCACCGTCATGTTTACACACTCGCCGCGATATCCAATGAGTTGAGCTCACGCTTCAAACCTTCACTGGCAGGATCTTTTACCATAAGAGTTTAGCACAAGTTTAAGATAGCTGAAAAGCCATTGGAATTTCGCATTTTTCATTTGAAACAGCATGAAGATATTGAGCATTTGTGGGGATAATTGAGTGATTGGCGCTTAAATACCTGCTTCTCCGTTTTTAGCAGCAATTTGTTGTTTATATGTTAACCCGTGTTACGTGGTTGCGTGTCATTGTGAAATTGTTGTTTCTTGCCGTAACCTTTCAAAAACACCATGATGAAATTTGTCGTTTTGCTTGCGATAATTGCGCTGCCCTTTACAGGATGCAATAAAGATGATGGAAGTACTGATACAGTCAACCCGGTTGATCCGACCCCGCTTCCTTCTGATAAAACAACCTGGTGGAAGCCTGCAGCAGGAGTTTCGTTCGACTGGCAACTGGATGATCTTCAGAACGGAGAAATCTTTACTGCAGAGGTAGTGGATGTAGATGCATTTACCACAACTGCTGAACAGGTGGCAGCACTACATGCCCAAGGCAAGAAAGTGATAGCATATCTTTCTG
>JBEVNF010000072.1:0-25611 GCA_040508255.1 Flavitalea sp. | reverse complement strand
AGAGCTGATTATGGTGTTACCGGGAACCAGGATTTCGGAAACTACCTTTCACTTGATACTTATTCCGGCTTCGGATATTTCCTTTATAGTGGGACCAGTTATCAGGTTTGGGGCCCGAGTCAGAATACCAACTACGATCTTCGTTGGGAGAAAGCAATCAACTTAAACTTCGGCCTTGACTTCCAGTTATTCAAAAACAGAATTGCCGGAAGTTTAAATTATTACATACGAAGAAATGAAGATCTTCTTGGGAGTTACAATGTACCAATCCCGCCGAACGTACAGGGTTCAACATTCGCGAACGTTGGAACAATGGAGAACTCTGGCTTCGAGATTCAATTGAATGCGGATGTGGTCCGGGATCGCCAGGTTAACTATTCTGTAAATTTTGCCGGTGCAACCAACAGTAATAAGTTTGTTTCATTCTCGAATGATACCTACCAGGGACAAAAATTTGTTGATCAGGTCGGAATGCCTGCACCTGGAAGTCCTGGTACAGCACAACGACTTGAGGAAGGCAGACGTATCGGAAGTTTTTTCATGCTGCGTTCTGCAGGTGTGGATACAGCCGGCAGACTGTTGGTATATGACAAAGATGGTAAACCGATACCAGGCAATACCGCAACCATTGATGACAAACAATACGTAGGTAATGGTCTTCCCAAATTTACGATGAGCTTTGGTCAGACAGTCACATACAAAAACTTTGACCTCAATGTGTTCCTGCGTGGCGCCTTCGGCTATGATTTGTTCAATACGGTTGCATTTTACGCAGGTACTCCGGTCACACAAACGGGAGCCAACGTGCTGACATCGGCTTACGGTGATGGAAAATATGCTAAGCTTACCAATGCTGCAACCTATTCAAGTCTTTCGGATTATTTTCTTGAAAAAGGGGATTTCGTGAAAATTGACAACGTAACATTTGGTTACACTCACAGATCAACTTCAAAATACCTGCAATCGGCGCGACTATACGTTACCGGTAGAAATCTGTACACATTTACGAAATGGACAGGTGGAGACCCTGAGTCCGTTCAGGTAAACGGCCTTACGCCAGGTATCAACGCATCGATGGCGTATTACCCATCTTCATTACAGGTACTGATCGGACTTCAACTAAATTTCTAACTTACTCAAGAATCTTTATGAAACTTATCAATAAATACAACAGGCTAAGGATCGCAACGGTATTCACTATACTGTTCCTGGGGAGCTGTACAAAACTCGACGAAACTTTGTATGACCGGATCACATCTGAAACATTCCTTCAAACGAGAGAGGATGTTATTCGCGATTTCCTTCGTGCATTTGAACACGCTTATTGGTCAATCCAGGGTGATGGTTTATATTATGCGCAGGAGTTACCAACTGATGAACTGATGACGCCAAACCGAGAGGGAGATTGGTTTGACGGCGGAAACTATCAGCGAATTCATTATCACACGTGGACCATTCAGGATGGCTATACAACAAGCATGTGGAACGCATTATTTACAGGAGTAAATCTTTCAACAAACTCACTTGAGGACATTGAAGCAATTGATCCGGCAAAATTCAATATTACTGAAGCTGAGAAAACAGATTTCGTTTCTGAACTACGTACCCTACGTGCCTGGTTCAACCTGCGTTTGTTTGATCTTTATAGAAACATTCCGATTATCACCAAAGTAAAAGGCGAAAAACTTTCTCCTGCACAGGCAACACCGGCTGAAACATTTGCCTTCATTGAAAAAGAATTGCTTGAATCCATTCCAGGTCTGCCAACACGCGAGAGTTTAGGAGCAACTGCAATAGGTCGCTGGACCAAAGCGGGCGCTGCGGCTTTACTCATGCGCCTTTATCTGAATGCAGAAGTTTATATAGGCACACCAAAGTTTAATGAATGCGCCGCGATTGCACAAGAGATCATCGATGGAAAATATGGACAACATTCACTTGAATCAAGATGGGATGCCCCGTTTGATTATACAAACAGTACATCACCTGAAACTATCTATGGTTTTCCCGGAAGTTTTGCATTGACTCACTGGCAATACGATGCTGGTATGTATTTCTGGATGGCCCCGTATAATGCAGTGGATTATTTCGGATTCAAAGATTTTGGACGCATGAACCCAAGATATGCCTTGCAGCCAGGTCGCGATGTGGATAGCGTTGAATACCCATTTGCTTTGGGTAAACCGTTTGTGAAATTTCAAAAGTATCCCGATGATTTCAGACTGGTGAAATACAAGAATATTGGAAACAGTAAGCGCGAAGGCATGTTTCTTTATGGATACCTGACCTATCCTAATGCAAACGGTGGAACAGATACGGTAAAAAGCACAAGAGGCTATACACTTTATTCAAGAGATGCCGTCGGAAAATTTTTATATACGCCACCGGGACAATCCCCCGCAGACAAAACCTCCAATATGAACAACGCAGATCAGAATTCTGGTGTGTGGCCGGTTAAGTATCCATATTATCCTTCCGATGATCCAAATAAAATTTCTTCTGCATATGCGGAAATCCGGATGGCAGAAGTATACTATTCACTGGCTGAGTGTAAATACCGTGCTGGTGATAAAGGCGCTGCTGCAGAGCTTCTCAACACTGTGCGTAAACGCAATTATCCTGCAGGCTCTCCAAGCCTGTATGATCCAAGCGGAAGTCAGCTCACAGATATTGAAATGCTTGATGAATGGGGTCGCGAATTCCTGGTTGAAGGACGTCGCAGAACCGACATGATTCGTTGGGGAGTTTTCAATTCCGGTACCTGGTGGGATAAAAACCCCGATGCCGATGACCACACTAAGATTTACCCTTTAGGTCAGGGCGTATTGAACATATCGCCGCAATTCAAACAAAATCCCGGTTATTAATTCAATTAAATTTAAAGATTGATGCCCGGTTATCCGGGCATCGATCTTTAACCAACCTGGGTTAACGGAACGAATAACGAACTTGGGAGAATATAATCAACCAGTAATTAAGATTGATTATTGAAAAAATAGCTTAAATTTAGCTATCTGCCTTCGATTGCCTGCACTTGAAACTCATATAGAGATTATCAGCTTGTTTCCGTACACTTTATAAACAAATTGAAATTGATACTTATGAAAGACTGCAGGAGCTTAAACTTCACATTCAAGAACAAGGATTATTACGCAATAGTGCGCCACCGCCAGGTTGGCGACAAGTCATTCTATCACGTCAGGATCATGAATCAGAAACTTGACAACCTGTTAAATGCAGGTAACCATAGTCTGCTTTATGAGAAGAATGGTCAGATCCTCAAGATGGGTAACACCCACGCATCCGGCAATCTCGGCTTGCTGAGAAAAGCTATTGTAAACGAGATTTTCAAAAGCGTTACCGGACATGAGGATCCGTATCCATACAGATGGATCAGCAACTATGATATGATCACACCATACTGATCAGGCGTTTATAATTGAACCGCCATTTGGATGTATGGTCTGCCCGATGATAAATGAACTCTCGTCTGTTGCCAGGAACACATAAGATCCTGCAATTTCAAATGGTTGCGCAGGACGTTTCATTGGCGTATTCTTACCGAACTCCTCTACGTGTTTTTCATCAAACGATGCAGGAATCAATGGTGTCCAGACCGGACCTGGTGCCACAGCATTCACACGCACACCTCTCTCAAGCGCTGGTTCAGCAAAAGCTCTTGTAAACGCTACTATTGCACCTTTTGTTGAGGAATAATCCATCAGAAGCGGATTACCCTTGAAAGCGGTAACAGAAGCTGTATTAATGATCACATCGCCATCCGTGAGATGTGGCATGGCAAACTTCGACATATAGAAATAAGGATAAATGTTTGTTGAGAAAGTTTTATGCAGTTGTTGCGCGGTTATATCTTCGATATTCTTCTGTACATATTGCTGCGCGGCATTATTGACAAGTATATTGATGGATCCAAACTTTGCAATTGTTTTATCAACAACCTTCTTGCAATTTTTTTCATCGCTCAGATCACCTGGTATGAGCAATACTTCCTGGCCATACTTTTTTATATCATCAGCTGTTTGCTTTGCGTCATCGTGTTCATCCAGGTAGGCTATTACAATATCTGCACCTTCTTTCGCAAAACTGATTGCAACTGCACGCCCAATTCCACTATCACCACCGGTTATAATGGCAACCTTACCCTTTAATCTGCCTAATCCCGGTTTGCCATTATCGTATATTGGCTCAGGATCCATTTTGTTTTCAACCCCCGGTTGTTTGGTCTGCTTCTGCGGAGGGATCTCTTTAATATTTTTTGCTGCTGATTTTTTAGCTGCCGTTTTTTTCTTTGCGACTTTTGCGTTCATGGTAAGCGTTTCGCCATGTACACAATAAGCAAGCCATCAGTCTTGAAGCTCCGGCAAACTGCAGTATTCAGTTAATTAGAAACTGCAGGACTCTGTGAAAGATCACCGGTGTTATAACCTTTGGTAAAAGCCTCCATACGCTGCGCAGCGGTACCATGTGTAAAAAGATCCGGGCGTATATTGCCCGAAGAACGTTGTTGAATTTTATCATCACCTACTGCGGCAGCAGCACTCAATGCTTCTTCAATATCGCCGGGCTCAAGTACGTTCTTCATCTTCTGATTGTAGTGTACCCAAACCCCTGCCAGGAAATCTGCCTGTAATTCTACCTGAACACTGACTTTATTATACTCTGTAGAAGTAAGCTGTTGACGAAGCCTGGCCGTTTTCTGAGTAATACCAAGCAAATGCTGAACATGGTGACCAACTTCATGTGCAAGTACGTACGCGATCGGAAAATCACCCTGCTTTGCCCCAAAACGCTCCTGCAGTTCCTGCACAAAAGAAAGATCAATGTAAATCTTGTTGTCTGCAGGGCAATAAAAAGGGCCCATCCCCGCATCTGCCGGACCGCAGCCTGACTGATCGTTTCCTGAAAACAGGACAAGACCCGGATGTTCATAACGTTTACCACTTGCCGTAAAAAGCGAATCCCATACATCTTCGGTGTCTGCAAGCACGACTGAAAGATATTTCGCAAGCTGATCATCTTCCGCCTTGGCAGCAGATGACTGCTCCTGGGGCTGTGAAGACGGTTCAGTTGGCAACACCTGCGAAGGATCGCCCCCCAAAAGATAAATGATCGCGGCTATCACCAGTGCACCAATGCCTCCACCTGCGGCCATCCTGCCACCACCACTACCCCTGCGATCTTCAACATTACCGCTTTCGCGTCTGCCCATCCATTTCATAGCTAAAAGTTTGAATTATGACTTAAAGATAAAGCCTAACCACACAAAAAAGTCCCGCAAATACGGGACTTTCAATTTTTATGCTAACTGTCTGCAATTATTGGGATACACGATTCTGCTCGTCCTGCGAACCGGAAGCTCTTCTGCGCTGCTGAACTGCCTGCCCTTTACTGAAACGATACGTAAATGTGAGTCCCACCCTCCTGTTATCCCAAAGATTGGTCACATACATATCAACATTGGAGTGATCGATCTTTACATTCGAACGCTGAAGTCGGAAAGGGTCAATAACACTCAGCTTAACAGTTCCTTTATTTTTAAGTACCTGTTTGCTTGCTCCAAATGAAACCACATACATAGGCTCAAGCAAAAACATACTGGTGAACAACATTTTACTCTGATAAAATCCGCTGACCTCCGCTCCCCATGTTTTTGCAAACCGGAACTGCTGGTTAATGTTCACATTATACGATGTTATATCAGTGCTGAGCATCGCATTATTCACGAGTCCCTCAAAATAATTGTTGTTAACATTGCCATACAAACTGGTGGTCCACCATTTTGTAAGCTGCGCGTTATAGCTGATTGCCAGACCAATGTTACGCCTTGTTGCAACATTTTGTTTTGTCTGGTAAGTAACCTTCGTTTCATCGTCCTGCACAAGAATATCATTAATAATATCTGTTGTACGGGTGTAATTTAAAGTTGTACTGAGCTTACTCCTGAAAATATGACTGAGTTCAATGTTATGAGTAAACTGAGGGGTGAGATAAGGATTTCCCTGGTTAAAAGTGTAGAGATCGAGAAACTGTTGAAACGGATTCATATCCTGGTAATTCGGCCTTTCCACTCTTCTTCCATAATTCAGACCAAACTGGTTTTTGTCATTCATAGAATAACTGATATAGGCAGTAGGGAACAACTGAAAATAATCACGCGAAATACTTTTAGCGAGCAACACCTGCGTACCTTTTGAGTGAGTGTGTTCTCCCCGCAAACCTGCCTGGAAACCCCACTTTTTGATCTGTTTGCTGAAATTGATATAACCTGCCGTGATCTGCTCCGCATACCTGAAATGATCTTTTCTTACATCATCGATCCATTCGCCGGTCGTTTTATCAAGTGTTTCATAGGGTGCATTATTATCAGTTCTTACATAACTTGTTTTGGCACCTGTTTCAAATTTTGCTTCTTTCCCCAATGGATGCGTATAATCTATCTTCGCTGTATAGATATCAATCTCTGAAGGGAGGTTAGCACGGAGATAATAAACATCATCGGCCTTTGATGGGTATACAGAGCGGTTCTCTGTGAACTGCTGAAGTTCAGAACTGTATTTAAGATAATCGATATCTGCGGTTAATTCCCTTCCATTCTTGTTCAATGTTCTTTTGAAGTTTGCATTCGCACTGAAGTTTTTGAACGGATTTCTTTGCCTGTTATATGCAAGAATACCTGAGTCAACCACCATTGTATTTTCAGCAAAGAAGTTTCCACGGCTGTCGTTGGTACTGTTCCTGAGACTATAATTTCCACCCACAACAACCCCAATGATTGTTTTGGGATCGATCGTAAAATCAGCACCCACCCTGGCATTGTATGAACTGCTGCGATTAAGTGCGTCACCCGCCTGGTCAAAAACATAACGTTGATTTCCCTGTCCAAATCGCCTGTTTAAAGTTTGTTCACCGTTTCCGGCCCAGTAAGTAAACCCTCCGTTTGCAAACAGATTCACCTTTCCTTTGCGGTAATTAAGGTTAAAGCTATTGGGTGATTTCGGATAGATACCCTGCACATAACCAACACTTACACTCCCATTAAAGCCCATTGTTTTTGCTTTTTTGGTTTTCAGGTTCAGGATACCAGAGTTTCCTGCCGCATCATATTTGGCAGATGGCTGAGTCATGATCTCAACCTGGTCGAGCTGACTTGCAGGCATGCTGCGAAGAAGATTCGCAAGATCCTGACCACTGAGATAGGTTTGCTTACCATCCATCAGAACGATCACGCCCTGCTTGCCTTTGAGACTGATGTTACCATCCTTGTCAACAGAAATCCCGGGTGATTTTTCCAGTAACTCCAGCGCATTGGCACCCGCATTGGATGGTGAAGCATCAACGTTCACTATTGTTTTATCAAGACGTGCTTCAACAAGCGGTCGTTTTGCAACCACGGTCACAGTGCCGAGCGACTGAGATTTTGCAACCAGCGTGAAATCATTTGAGGAACCTTCAGCAGCTATCGCATACACTGAGTCATAGCCAACTGATGTAACAAGAAGCAGATATTTGTTTACGGGAATATTCAGAAATTCGAAATGACCTTCTTTATCCGAAAGCGACAACTTCACCAGTACTGAATCAGTTTGTCTGAGCAAGGCAATGGTAGCACCGGAATGTGGTGCACCATTTACTGAAATATTTCCACGGAAAGAGCCCGACTCCTGTGCAGTCGCAGCAAATACACTAATAACACAAAACAGAATTATGGCTGTAAACTTCATAACTGCAAAGATTTCTCAAATCATTAAAGACAGGAAACGCTTTGTGATGAACTGCTGAAACTTAAGGTGGAATGGTGAAAGCAAGAAAAAGTCGTCCTGCCGATGCTTTACGCGATGGCGGAACGACTAAGTGTTTTTCACAGGAAAAATTATTTAAACGCCAACATTGGTTTTGACATAATTAACCTGCAGCAGATCTATGTATGAGATTTTTTTCGGAGGGACGGAATCGTTGCGATACTAACGCTGATGCATAGTAGCAGTTTGTTCATTTAAATTAGCACAAAAAAATTATCAAAACAAATCAACTTATCGTTACAGCTTCGATATTGATCACGATTAACCTGCTCACGGCTATGTGTAACCCATTTGTATTAAGTGGTAATCTTTAGAACTTCTTGAACTGAACCATTCATTTCACCAATAAACACAACACATATCATGGTGAATGTTTAATTGTACCGCATCTTTGTGTCATCAGATAATTGTCCGTATCCTAAGAAAACCACCCATATCCTTTGAAACCAGGCCCCTGACCGAACACCCTTTAAATCCTGACCTTTGAAAATCAATCCGTATTCCGGGAAAAACAACCGTCCTGAACACAATTTAACCTAGAATAGAAAGCCCCGCCCCGCGGGGCTTTCAGCTTATTACAACCGCCAGCAAAATAACCGCAAAACCAATCAATGCAAGATTTCCCCTGATCAGTATCCATCGTATCCATGCTTTCTGTAAGGATACAGCAGTCGCATGATCATTCAACGTTGCAAGCCTGATCTTCTCATTTAACGGCATACTGTACTTTTTTGCAAACACGAGATCCGTCACGAAAAATAACATGGAACTCATTGACGCAATCTGATACATTGATTGCTGAGTAATACTCATTACACACAAAGCAACTCCGGTAATCAGCCCACCAAAATAAACGATCTTCAGTTTGAGTTCAAGCAAAGGATCTGCAAGTTTTCGTATGACGAGGAAACTTGTTGCGGGAATTTTCAGGAAGACCTGCCCGAAGCATAACCTGTAAAAAACTGCCTGGCCCGCAGTTACAAAATAAAAGCACGTGTACACAAAAAGTACACAGGAAAAAAGATTCATATTGGCAGATAAGATTAGAAAGATGGCGTCAAAATTAATCTCACTGACCCCTAAGAAATTTACCGGTCATCCAATTAACACGCTTCACGATAACTACCTGCCATAAAAAATGCCCCGCGAAAGCAGGGCATCTTTATAAATTATGATTACCGGAGTTTTATGGTTCGTGTTTTTTGAAGATCGCAGTAGCGGTATGTCCACCAAACCCGAAAGTATTATTAAGCGCATAATTCACTTTCTGATCGATTGATTTGCCTATTACAATGTTCAAACCGGCAGGGATCTGTTCATCGATCTCTGTTGTATTGATGGTTGCAGGAACCTTATCATACATCACAGAGCAGATACTCACAATGCTTTCAATTGCACCGGCACCACCTAACAGGTGACCCGTCATTGATTTGGTTGAACTGATCGCAACCTTATGATCTCCAAATACATTGCTGATACCTATCAGCTCAGAAATATCACCCAGGGGTGTGGATGTAGCGTGTGCGTTGATATAGTCGATCTTATCAGGCGTAATGCCAGCTTCAGCAAGCGCCTTGCGGATGCCAAGTGAAGCACCGAAGCCATCCGGAGGAGTACCTGTAAGATGGTATGCATCAGCGGCCATTCCGCCACCAACCATCTCGGCATAGATCTTTGCACCTCTGCTGATTGCATGATCATAATCTTCAAGGATAAGCGCACCCGCACCTTCGCCGATCACGAATCCATCCCGTGTTTTATCAAACGGTCTTGAAGCAGTAAGCGGATTATCATTATTTTTTGAAAGCGCCTGGGCCGCATTGAATCCACCAACTGATGCAGGCGTGATCGCAGCCTCGGAACCGCCGGCAACCATGATCGTTGCCTTACCCAGCCTGATCGTATCAAAGGCAGCTATAATAGCGGTATTTGAAGAAGCACAGGCTGAAACGGTACAATAGTTAGGTCCATGTAGTTTGTGACGGATTGAGATCACCCCCGCCGCGATATCCACAATCATTTTTGGAATAAAGAAAGGGTTGAACCTTGGGGTACCATCTCCCTTATGAAAATCTTCCAGTTGCTGTTCGAATGTACCAATACCGCCATTGCCTGAAGCCCAGATCACCCCTACTTCGGACCTGTCTGCGTCTGACATGGTGGTGAAATCCAGACCGGAAGCCTTGATCGCCTGGTCACTCGCCGCAACTGCGTACTGGGTGAACAGATCGTATTTTTTGAGTTCTTTTTTTTCAAAATATGCCTCGGCATCAAATGTCTTGACCTCGCATCCAAAGCGGGTCTTGAATTTTGATGCGTCAAACTTTGTGATCGGCCCCGCGCCGCTCTCTCCTGCAAGTATCTTTTCCCAGAATTCAGCAACTGAATTGCCCAATGGAGTGATACAACCGAGCCCGGTAATTGCTACTCTTTTCATAGAAGTATTGTGATGTTGATTTTTGCCTCTTAAAAATTCAGGCGCAAAGTTAAGATAATGCGGGGGCAAAACCATCAAACAATTGACCGACCAATCTGTTACACCATTAACAATTCACAGAATATGGCTGAAAAAATCTTTGATATCAGATTCGATTATAACGGGATGCATTACAACGGATGGGTAAATCCATCTTCCAAAAAACAAAACGGCATCCCAACATCATTTCATGTGGTACTGAATGACATATTTTTTGGAAACGTTTCAAACGGAAGTGGTAACTGGACCAACAGTGAGGATCGCCCTGAGGAACTTACAAGGCTCGTTGGGGTAAGCATCGATGAGTATCTTGGTACAATTAAAGAATAATTTATGTCAGCCAATTCAACTCTCCGGCGCGAAAGGCATACTATGCCCACATGGATGCGCGCAGCATTGAATGACAACGGATTTATGTCATCCTATAAAAAACGCCCCCCTTACCAGCAAAATGATTACATATACTGGATCTCGTCACCTAAAACAGAGGCAACCAGGCAAAAGCGTCTCGCTCAAATGCTGGAAGAACTGAAAAGTGGTGATGTTTACATGAAGATGAAATGGAACGGGAAGAAAGCCTAGCAATGTCCCAGTGCGTAATATATCAGAACGAAAATAATAATTGTACTAAGGCAACCGCCACCAAGTTTTTTTGCACCGTAGCCTGCAATAAGCGCCCTGAATAGTTTGTTCATCTGGTTGTTTATTTATCAACCGAATATACCACAATCATACCATTGCATCGTTGTAAAATTAAGCCAGCGGGAACGACACATTGAACACGGCACCCTGCCCCGTGGCATTCTGGTACCAGATCTTTCCATTGTTTGCTTCAACGATCTGTTTCGAGATGCCAAGTCCAAGACCAAACGACGGCTCACCTGCAGTACCACGACGCTTGGCTTCTCCCGACATCATAAACATTTTATCACGAAGGGATTCAGGCACACCGATTCCCTGATCCTGTACACTAACAGTCACAACACTATCCTTCACCTCCAGTGAAACGCTGATCTCAGTATCGTTTGGACTGAACTTGATGGCATTGCTGATCAGGTTATTAAATACTCTCCATAACTTATCACGATCACCCTTAACCATTGCGCTGCTGCCCACAAGGAAGATCCGTTGATTCTTCTCTTCACTTTTCAGATGCAACATCTCAATACAATAACTAAGCAGATCACGAAGCTCCATGGGTTCATTATGCCTGTCCATTGCAGAGTTGTGGATATGTACAAGATCCTGGATAAGTTCTATCGAGTGATTACTTGATTTGTGGATCATCTCGAGCATACCACGATGTGCAGCAGGAAAGTTTTCTTCTTTCAGCATGATTGCCGAAAGTCCTGCTATACCACCAATAGGATTGCGAAGATCATGCGCTACGATCTTCATCATCCGGCTGTTATCTTCATGGCTTTTTTCAAGTGAACTCAGTGTATTCTGAAGATGGATGTTCTTTCTGCGAACCTGCCTGTTCAATGCTTCCAGCGCATCAACGTTCCGGCGTGATTGTTTGTAGTTTCTCCAGATCAGCAAACCGATTATGGTAGAAAGTACGATGCCTGCAAACGCAACAAGCAGGTATCGTTTCTTAAGTGCATCTTCTTTCTGAAGATTATGAAGCTGGTATTCTGTTTTCAGATGTGCAAACTCTTTTCGTATATCCGAAGACGTTAGTCGCTGAGTTTTTGAATCGATAGAATCTTTCATGAACAGATAGCGGTTCAACCTTTCGTTTGCACCGGCCATATCACCTGTACTTGCCAGATATTTTGCCTGGAGCTGGTTCCAGTTTTTTAGATTCTCAGTATTGGGAAAAGTATCAAGTCCTTTTTTCAGTGCAGTGAGCACTGAACCAGCCTCTTTATTGCGCGACTGATCGAGATACAAACGCGCAAGCTTTACCTGCGAATAAGGTACATCTTCAAGCGCGTGAAACGGAAGACTGTTGAGACGTATGCTTTCCTTCAGAAGGACTTCTGCCTCTGCTGTTTTTTTAGTTTTGATCAGATCCACAGCCTTATTACCAAAGATCACCCCACGTGCCTTTGCAAGCAGGATAGTGTCGATATGCCGGTCATAATTATCATCAAAAGTGGAAGCCATCATATAATTGTTCCTGATATAATTCAGGGCACTGTCAAAATAGAAAAGCGCGCTGTCGCTTACACCCCGCTTGCTGTAACACAATCCAATATTATCAAGAATAGTTTGCTGACGGGCAAACTGCATATGTGTTGTATTACCATTGTCACGGTCCTCACAGTAATTTGGATAATTAAATGCCTGCTTGAAATATTCACCGGCATCCACATAATTCTTTTGCTCATAGGCAACCATACCGAGGGTTGCACTATAACTTCCGTAAAGACAGCTATCCCCTGTTTTCTGAATAGCTTCCCGCGCAAGGAAATAGAATCCAAGTGCTTCGCTGTGCCTGTTGAGCGCACGCAGGTCATCTCCTTTATAAGTAAGGGCTGTTGAATACCAGAAATAATATGCAGGATCATCCTTCAGATCCTCAAGGATGTTGAGCATACTGTCGGTATAGGCGAGTGTTTTACACGGATCACGCTTGATAAAGAGAAAATATCCGCGCTTACAAGCATAGTTTTCGTACAGATCCTGGCCCTTTGGTAGTTTTGAGAAAATGGAATCTGCGGCTCTGAAGTAACGCGCACTGTCATCGATCAGGTCGCTGATCTTCTTGAAATCAAAATTGAGAAATTCCGATGTACGGACAACCTTTTTGTTCTTTTCAGGGAATACATAAAGGACGCCTGCTGCCACCAGGGCAAGCAAAACCAGGAATGAACCGAATCGTCTTGGGTTTAACGGAAAGGTCTTCAGGGACGTCATAGGAAGTCTTGGAAAGTCTAGTTAGTTTCTTCCCCAGATAACGGGTGTTTTTCCCAATTATTATAATTGGAAACTACTATTTATCAAAACGTGGATAACATGCTGAATTTTACTTGAATATGGGGAAAACCAGTTACACTTTGGGCCGAATACTTTGTTTTCTCCAAATTCTCCTTATTTTTGACGCATAACTCAAATACTCCGATAGTATTCTTCGGTACGGACACGACGATGAGTCTGATCCGGTATGTTGGTTAAGAAGCAGAAAGGAGCAGACCGTCGAAATGTATACAAATTTTTTTCTAATTGATGATGATCCGGATGAACTGGACATCTTTGCAGAGGCCCTGACTGAGGTGGATCCGCGTTTTACCTGTACATGGGCAAATAGTCCTTCAAAAGCACTGGACATTCTTCAGGATAAAACGCCTGATGTGATCTTCCTTGACATCAATATGCCCCGGATGGATGGCTACGAGTGCTTGCAGGAAATCAAAAAGATAGATAATGTTGCCAATGTTCCGGTGATCATGTATTCGAATGGGATAAACACAGAAGCTTGCAACAGGGCACTTGCTTTAGGTGCTGCCGGTTGTGTTCGCAAAGCGGCGGATATTCCGAAACTTACAAATATTATCCGCAATGTTATTATGCGTACAGACACCAATACTTTCTTCGAAGTATAAATTATCTGTCAAGTAAAATTTCGTGTAGTTGGCCGGGAAACTTTTGATAACCATCAAGACTCGAAGGTTTCATCACAACTTGCAGAGCACCGAGCTCCATACATTTTGTGACTATGCTGTCAAGTAACGATCCTGTGTAAACAATGACAGGTATTTTGTAGTACAGTTCGTGGGCGTTGATATACCTTAATACATCATACCCGCTCTGCCCTTCCATATTCAGATCAGTTAAGATCAGGTCAGGGAGATCGGATCCTGCATTACCAAGCAGGTCGTAAAGCTGATAGGCATTTTTTGCCATTGCAACCACCGTAAAATTCTCTGTGCTATCGAATCCTTCCTTTAAAAAATCCTGTTCATCTTCATCATTCTCAGCGATCAGAATCTTGAGTTTGTCCATTTAATTCCTTTTGCGGCTTTGTTAAAGCATCAAAACCCATACCTGACAAACAATCATTGTGGTAAGGCTTCTTTTAAAACCCAAACAGCTATTGCGCCGGCGTTAACCCGGAACTCACCCCACCCGTCTTGATTAATTACAACTTCATCTCCGATAGTTCCAAGCATATCAACGAACGGCTTGCCGGTAAATTGTTTACCGATCTCCATAGACTTAAATCCGTCTTCACTATTGCTGAGCAAAACGGCACAACCGGAGTTTGAATTTTCCTCTACGCCTTCGCGGGTCCAACCAATACAGTTGGGATGATCGAAATAGTCACGTTGCTGTCCATAGGCATAAAGCTTTCTTGCCATCAGTAGTTCTTCAATATGCCTGGCTTTGTCAAGAAAAATCTCATGCTCGTTCCCATCATTCCCTTTATCGGTATAGTGTGCGCCAAACAGATCCGGGTAGAACACTGTCGGGTAACCGCCTTCGCGAAGCAGGATAAGCGAATAGGCATGCGGTTTAAACCAGGCCTCCACCGGAGCCTCCAATGATTGCAAAGGTTGTGTATCGTGATTATCTACAACTGTAACTGCAAGCTGAGGTTTTACCCCAACAAGACTGTCATTAAAGATTGTTGTAAGATCAAAATCTTTTCCCTGTTTTGAAGCATTGTGAAGATTGTGATGCAGAGATGCATCGAAAAGACTCATCCTTTCATTTGTCGCTTCAATGTATTTCAATAATAATGGCAGCTCACCTGGTGCCCAATACTCTCCTACTGCAAAAAGATCAGGCTTGATCGTTCTCATGTAGTCCAGCCATTCGTTGAAAAATTGCGGTGCGATATGTTTAACAGCATCGAGCCGTACACCATCGAAGGGGATCTGTTCCAGATACCATTTACCCCAGCGCTTAATTTCTTCCCTGACTTCCTTGTTACGGAATTCTATATCGCTGAACATAAGATAGTCGTAGTTCCCCTTTTCTGTATCGATCACATCTTCCCAACCTTCCCCGTAATCATTGAGAATACTGAAAATCGCTGTTTCATCCAGATCTTTTGCATAGTCAATTCCGGTGAAACAGGTATAATTCCAAACAAACTCAGAATACTTACCGCCCCTGCCAGGAAATGTAAATTTTGTAAATGCTTCGATCTCAAAAGGCTCGCTGGTGAATTCATTTCGATTGTCCGGATCTACGCGGCGGACCCAGACTTTCTCAGTTTCATCCGCGCCACCCATGTGATTCACAACTATATCGGCATAAACCTGTATTCCTTTTTCATGAAGCGTATCCACGGCAGCACGATATTCTTCTTTTGTACCAAACTTGGTTCTTACTGAACCTTTCTGGTCAAACTCTCCAAGATCATATATATCGTAAACATTGTAGCCCGAAGATTCTGCACCCTGTTCTCCTTTGTATGCAGGTGGCAACCAAACTGAATTAATGCCGAGGTCGGCAAGTTGTTGCGCTTTGTCTTTTGCGTCGTTCCATAAGCTTCCGTCCGTTGGGATATACCAGTGAAAAAACTGGAGCAGTGTGCCGTTTGTCATATGAAGTGACCGCGATGCAAATTGGGGGCCATGCTCACAATTATCCCGCAGAAGCTACAGCGTAGGTGGGTGTATAAGCATCTTCGCAGAATAAGTGAGCCGTCCTAACCACTCGCCCAAAACAAAACTGCTCCCCAATTATGAAGAGCAGTTTAAAAATTTACGGTACTACCGGAAACGCCACAATCCTCACCTTCGTACATCCTATAGGCACCAACGTTATCGTTTCAACCTCACTTTCCACCTTGCCTTTATACAATCCTTCCCTCGCTGTAACCGGCTGTGGAGCTACATCATTCACAATTTTCCAATCCGGGATCTTCTTCGCTTTCGCGGTAAGTTCAACCGGTGCATTCGCAAGATTCCAGACAAATCCCTGTCCAGGTTTACTGATAACTTTCACCCCAACCTGCTCCACCGGCGACCTGATCACCGCTTCTACCAAACCATAATTCCATGGATCTTTGGTAAACACATTGAAGTACTCACCCTCTTCTTTGATACTATCTTTTTCCCACTGCTCCCCCAACTTAAGTGCATATACAAGCGGGCCGCGTTCCACAGATCTTGAGTTCCGTCCCCAATTTGAAGTACGCACTTTCATGGGAAGGATCAGCGAAACCTTATCGCCGTTTTTCCAGGTTCTTGACATCCTGATCATCTCACCCGGCTTTACTATTCCCTGGCTCAGACCATTCACTTCCAGGACAGCGTTATCACACCATTCCGGGATTCTCACATCGAATGGAAATGCATTTGTCCCGGTCATTGCGAAATTGAATTCAATCTTATCATCAAAAGGATAAGAAGTGTTTTCTGTGATTGTCACTTCCTTTTTAGCGGCACCAAGTTTTGTTTTTACAACACTGGGACTATAGTGAAGCGCTGCAATGCCATTACCATCAGCTCCATACCACAAATGCGAAGTGAACTTTGTCCAGCCCTGGTGCATGTTTGCGAGACAACAGGTATAACCTGCCCTCATACCAAGCACGTTATTCATCTCCCTTTCAAATGGTAAAGAAAAATTGAACACACCACGTTTGATATGAACCTGGTTCGCTATCTGGAAGTATTGTTTGTTATTATAATCATCAGTTGTCTGCCCTGGAAGTGCATTAAAGGTCATACGCTCCAATGCATCCATATATTTTGTACTCCCCGTAACGCCAATAGCATGTTCAAGTGAAAACATTGCCTCAACCGTTGCGCACAGTTCTACACCCTGTGTGGGATCATTACCATGAAGATCTTCATCGGCAGAGAAAACACCATAAGGCAAACCATGCAAGGTCATCAGGTCATGAAAACCAACATTCAACGCCTCAAGATATTTTTTATCACCGGTGCGCTGATAGTTTACTGCAGGATCCTTGATACCCATCGCAACATTCACTCCATGTCTTGTCATCCATTTATCAGAGTTCTGAAGCGTTGCAGCATTGATCACCCAATCACGCTCGAAAAACATTTTGCTCCATCCAAGTGATTGTGATTGGATAGTAGATGCAAGTTTTAGTAATGAAGGATTTTTTGTTTTAGTATACAGCCATTGGATCACAAGCATATTATCAGCACCACGCGACTCCGCCCATTCTGTCCACTTTTTGATGGGACAGGCTTGCAGTGTCTTCAACTGGTAATCAAAATATTTTGTAAGAAATGGAATTACACGCTTATCATTTGTTGCGGTATAGTATTGCTGAACAACTTTCAGCATCACCATTTTTGGCCACCAGTCTTCACCCATATCACATTCTTCCGCTGAAACCTTTTTACCTGTTTCACGTTCCCATTTTGTAAGGGGGCCAAAATATCCGGAGGGACGCTGATTGTCGATTGTCCAGTTGATGTATTTCAGAACCTTTTCTTTTAATACGGCATCATCCAGCAAATAAGCCAATGGCACTGCCCCATCCAGCCAATAAGGTGTTTCCTCCCAGCCATCGCCTCTACCACCAAGCCACCCATTATCGTTCTGGACCTTGCGATATACCTCATCAAGATGCCCGGTAGTTCCTTTGTTCATTATCTCAAGCTGACCTTTGAGCCAGCCGCTTGGTTTTATTGCACCAAGCGGTAGCTCAGCGTATTTATCTTTTATCAAACCCGTTGGCAAAGGAGCTGTTCTGAAATTCGCCTTTGAGGTGGTAACATCCGCAGTCTGTGCAAATACCGAAAACGATCGCAGCAATGTTGCGATAATGATTGCTGTTTTAAATTTTCTAAGCTTCATTCAGAGTTCGTTATTTATTTTAGCCAGATTGTTTGTGTAAAAGCACCATTCACAGCAGCATCCCAAACTTCGAGGCGCACCCATTTGCGTCCTTTCAGGTTAAGTTGTTTTCTGAATTTTTCTTTGCCGAATGCCGTTGTATTTCTCAGATCGATTCGCTCTTTATAAACTTTAGATCCGTCTCCTGACACAAGCAATGCGAAGTTTAACGGGAACGTCCACTCAACATCAAAGTTGATATCGGCATTTCCATTGGCCGCAAGCGCAACAGTATCGCCGGATAAACCTCCATTTGCTTTGAACTCAGGGATAACGATCTCACCTGTTGAAGAAAAGAAACTTCCGTTGTGCATAGCATCGATCACAGGCTGCCATCCATCTTTGTATTCAGGAAGTTTATCCATCCGCAGGTAGTTCACATTCAGATGCGCATACATTTCATTTTCCGGTTCGATGGTGAAGAGATCAGCTTCTGCGATCACTTTCTTTTTTAGTCCCCAGTTGTTCATGTCATCGATAAGATCAAGTACACGAATTCCAAGTCTGTCAACAGAAAGATCAGCCGGTATTGGCTTCCAGGCTGCACCCATAAATGTCTCAGATTTAAAAAATGGTTCGTTCTTATACTTATCCGGATAACCTGTTGAACCTTTTGTACGCGGATGCGCGGTCCATGCCAGTCCCTTTTCAACTTCGAGCAGCTTCTGCATTTCTTCGCTGTTCCTTATACGATATACTTTTCCATAGTCCGGATGTTCAGAAACAAACGGGAGATCTTTCGCACGCGACATGATCCAGTAAACCGGTTTTGGAAAAAATTGTAACCAGTGACCACCATAAAATTCATTTGGTTCTTCACCCGGCAGCAATAGGAACCTGCCATCAGAATAACGCTGACACATTTTAAAAAGCTCATTCAGTTCATTAAGTCTCTGATCATCCGGACCACGCGGATGTGCGGTATAGTGAAACTCACCAAGGTGAACGATATCAACACCAAGTGTTTTGAACACCTTTACGAAATTCGGAGTATCAGGAACAGGCTTGCCTGGTATGATCGTATTCATCACGTATTCATTATGAAAGTGACTTGACATACGTTGATGACCTGCAATTTTCGGATAGGTATCACTGTGAGTAAATTTCTTTACTTCTTCCAGCGTTGCCGCCTGGTCGCCTTCGCTGAGCAGGCAATAGAAATTCATGCGTTGTTTTGTGCCCGGCGGAGCATTGAACCATGGTACAAAACGACGATCACCATAAAGATCCTGGCGTATACCCAATCCAAAGCCATCAAGCATCCTGCGATAGTTATTTCCTGACCAGGTAAAATTAAGGTTGAAAGCTTCATCGAGCGGATAAAAATATTGATGTGGTGCCGGAAATACAGCGAGCGTTCCATTCTTTACCTTACCCAATATGGTACGATACTTCACAGCATTGTTGGTAGCGGTATCAAACTCACCGGGAGCATGATGCTGCATTTCACCATAAACATTTGACCATGAGATAGTATCCCAGGCAGACTTTGAGGCAGTAAGTCCTGCATCATAAAGAATAGCAGTTGAATCAACATTCGTTGTCATTACTGCAGCAATATTCACAAGCGGGCTTTGCGGATAAACAGTAATTTCAAGATCGCCTGTAAATGCGGGTGCACTCACAGACCCGATCCGAAGCACTGTTCTGTTGCCCTCAGAAATGATAGCAACTGATTTCTTTTGAAACTCAACTTTGTGAGACCTGAATGGTTTTGTAGGAACTCTGTCAAAGAAAATGTTCCATCCATTCTGCGAAACAAGATCTCTCTTACCTATTGTCAGTACAAAAGCGGGATCCACATTTGTGGTAATATCAGAAACGGTTTTACCCTTAACCAATTGCAGGGCCTTAATAAGAGGAGCGCCTTCACTCATATCTATCACCACCCTTCCCTTCTGCTGTTTTGAAACCGGCCAGTTCAATGTAAGTTCATTTCCTTTTACTGACCAGGCAGCGTTTGAAGACTTCTTAAACCCCGAAGCATCAGGTTTCAATTGAGCCCCGGCGAGAAACGGCAACATTAAAAATAAAACGAAAAAAGATCTGATCATATGGATTTGATTTTGCAATGCCAGCGCAATGTTGCACTAAATGAATAATATAGTTTGATGCTTATTTGTGACGAAGCGACGACTCGCGACAAACAAGTGTTGGTTGCATGATTTTTTTCTGAGGTTTGAATGCCGGATGATATCCGTTACGCGACATGTCAAAAAACAATTCAGCAGCCAGCTCACCCATTTGTACGGTTTGCTGATTTACGGTCGATAAGGAGGGTGTTAAATATTCGCCGAAGGCTTCATTTGCGAAGCCAATGATAGCAATATCATCCGGCATTTGAATACCTGCAGCCTTGATAGTCTGCATCGCCCCGAGGGCTGAGAAATCTTCTACTGCAAACACCCCATCCGGCGGTGATGCAAGATCAAGTAATTTGCGCATACAGTGATTACCGCTCTCGATACTCACATTGCCATACACTATAAGTTCATCCTGTACAGGAAGATCGCAACTCGTCAGCGCATCCACATAACCCTTTAAGCGCATGTTGAAAATTCCAACATGTTGCTGGCCGGCTATATGGGCGATCCTTTTACAACCTTGTTCTGCAAGATGTTTCGTTGCCTCGAAAGCACCATGATAATCATCAACAACAACCGAAGAAACGCCAAGTTCATCACTTGTTCTGTCGAAAAGGATCAGCGGAACATTTCTTTTACGGATAGTTGCAAAATGGTCCAGGTCAATTGTTTCTTTGGAAATAGAGGCAAGTACACCATCAACCTGTGATTGAAGAAAAGTCTGTATACCTTTTTTCTCTGATTCATATTGTTCGTTTGACTGATAGATCAGCAGGTTGTAGCCATGCTGATTGGCGATCTTTTCAATACCATGAACCACAGAACCAAAGAAGCTGATCTCTGCGCTCGGAATGATCACACCGATGATCTTTGATTTCCCGAGACGCAGAGAAGAAGCTAGTTTGTTGGGCTGATAATTGAGTTTATCAGCTGTTAATCTTACAATTTGTTTTGTTGATTCCCTGATCGAAGGATGATCGTTCAATGCGCGTGAAACCGTTGCAGCAGTAATATTCAGCTCTTTGGCAATATCAAGAATGGTAACACGTGAAAAAACATCACTCATGATCAGTACGTTGAATCAGCAATTATTTTGTCTTGAATAGGTACAAGGTGTTGGTCTTGTAAGTTTCGCCCGGATTCAAAATAGTTGTCGGGAACGAAGGTTGATTTGGTGAATCTGGGAAATGCTGGGTCTCAAGACAAAATGCATTTCTGAATTCATCTTTCGATCCGCCTTTGAAGGTGTTCTTACCCTGCATAAAGTTGCCACTGTAGAACTGGAGACCGGGCTCAACAGTAAGCACATCCATGGTAATACCGCTTTTATCACCCGTAATAGAAGCAACCTTCCTCATACCCTTGCCATTCACAACATAGTTATGATCATAACCGGTACCATTTTTCAATTGCTCGTTTTTCTCTTCGATGCGTGCACCAATAGTAGTTGGTTTCCTGAAATCGAAAGGAGTTCCGGCAACAGGTAAATTCTTGCCGATTGGTATCAATGTAGAATCTACCGGTGTATACTGATCAGCATCGATCTGAAGCGTATGATTTAAAATCGTACCACTTCCCTCACCATTGAGATTATAGAAAGCATGATTGGTAAGATTCACAACTGTTTTCTTATCTGTTTGTGCTTCGTAAGAAATTGCAAGTCCGTTATCAGATGTAAGCGTGTAAACAACTTTCACGGTCAGGTTACCGGGAAATCCTTCTTCACCATCTTTTGAAAGATATCTCAGTTCAAGTGTTGAATCATTTTCCTGCACTGCGTTCCACACTACAGACTGGAAACCTTTCTTACCACCATGCAATGCATTCTGACCATTGTTTGGAACTACAGTATATTGTTTACCATCAATGGAGAATTTACCTTTTGCAAGACGATTGCCATAACGACCAATGGTAGCACCAAAATAAGGCTCTGTTGAATTTGCAAAATCATCAACACTCTTAAATCCTGTTACTACATCAACCGTACTATCTCCAACAGGAACATACAGCCCCACAAGCCTGCCACCATAATTCGTAATGGCGGCAGACATGCCTTTTCCATTCTTTAAAATATAAAGATGGGTTTGCTGGCCATCGATCACTTTGCTGAAAGCAGTGCTGTCAGGGTACAGTGATGATGTGGGCGCTACCGAAGAAGAATCACTACCTGGTTTTTCTGAATCTTTTGGAGCATCACCGCACGATACGATCAACTGTGCAGCTACTATTGACGCTAATAATCCTGTTTTTTTCATTGTCATAATTTTTACTTTGCGAGTTTTTGCTGAAGTAATTTAATGAAATAACCCCCAACCACACTCCTTGCCTGGAAACCAACCTGCTTTCCGTCGGTTGTTTCATGCCAGTCGCTAAGCGGCACACGTGTGGAGGTCTCATTTGCATATTTGTAGATCGGCGCTATCAAAGCCTGGAAATCGGCATCATTGTCGGAAAGCACAGCTGTCCACATGATCCAGTCAGACTTTGTATAAGTCTTACGACTGTCAAGCGGCAAACCAAATTCATTCTGTTTACCGAGATAATACTTCATCTCTTTTTTATAAACCTCTTTCGGAAAAAGATCAAGTCCCAGAATTTTATCCCACACAATATTGTACTTCTGACTCCAGGTACCTTTACCGTCAAAAGTCAGCGCATAATGATCACCATCATCCGCCATCTGCATCCATTTCTGAACCATTTCATCGGTCATCTTTTTATAGGCAGCTGCGGTATCTGCAAAGCCAAGTTGTTCTGCAAGTTTTGAATAACCACGAAGCGCTACGATTGCCTTTGCAGATAAGTTGGCGTTACGGGCAAGATGACCCGCAAAATCATCTGTACAAAGTTGGTTCGCCGGATCAAGACCTTCTCTGGACAGATACTGAGCCCAGGTTGTAAGAACCTTCCAATGTTTTTTAGCATACGCTGCGTTGCCTTCAACAGCAGCTATGGCTGTTGTAAGGATCAGCATATTACCAGACTCTTCTACCGGCATATCTTCACCATAGGTTTGACCATTGGCCAATGGATAGGTACCAAGATCATGAGCGGCAAATGGCTTCGCCCATTTCCCGCTTTCGCTATAATAAAAGATCCCGTTCATCATGCCCTTCAATAACTCCGGATTGTAAACGAGATACAATGGTGCAGATGGATAAGTGATATCAACTGTGTTGATAGAACCATTACTGAAGTTTTCTTTTGAAAGAAATAACAGCTCACCCTGTGGACTCTTCACCAGTTTATGACCAGCCAGGCTTTGACGATACGCAAGCACACAAAGTTTTGCATATTGTTCACCACCTGCTTTCAATGCATCTTCGTGAATAACCCTGTCAAAAGCAAAGCATCGATCCGTAACTGTGCTATACTCTTTTGAAGCTTTCGCAAGTAACTGTTCAAATGTGATCCCATCTTTCTTCCCCCATGGTTTCAGATTGGTACCGAAATACTGAATAGATTCAAGATCATCATAACCGATCATCATAACCTTTCCTACAGGTAATCTCCCTACCTCACCAAGATCAAATCTTGTGTCGAGACTAATATGTTTACCAGTCAGCGTATTTCCCTTGATCGCCGGCTGACCGGTAGGCTTGATGCTTTGTGTCGCGTTGGCTGCGGTCGAAACTGCTACATATAAGTAACCCCAGTCTATCCGCACATCATCACCTTTCTTTTTAAGAACAGGTTGCTCAACCGTTCCCGCTTTCAGAATATTCAAACCCGCAGCAACATATTTTTCGGCTTTTACTGGCTGAACCTGTGTATTCACAGCGAGATCAGTTGAAACACCGAAATTCAGCTGAACCTTATGATTTTTTCCATCATTAGATTTTACTGATGTAGTGATATAGCTGACCGGTCTTGCAAGAAGCTCCAGATCCTTTGCCAGCAGCGGCGAAGTAAATGTCAGCGAAAGATCAACAGCACCCGCGGTAAAAGCGTAAACGGTTGATAACGCTGTTACCTTCACAGATTTCTGAACTGCCACCAGCTCGGCGGGATCACGTTTATCGATGATCTCAGAAACAATTCCTGCATCCAGCTCCTGCCCGCCTGCAGTATTCGCCACATGGATCGCAAGAACGTTTTTACCGGCCTTCATTTTTGAAACGATAGCTTTGCTGATCGCCGGGTAAATGTATTTATTCGTCCATCCGACGGTTTTGAAAATCTCTTCACCATTCAGATAAACTTCGATATTATCATCGTGTATCAGCTTCAGAAAAAGTTCTGTGTCAGGAAGCATCGCAAGCGTAAACGTTCTTCTAACCCAAAGATCTTTGCTTGTCCATTTTGTGCCTGCCTTCCGGTTATCACCAAAAGATCCGGTACCCTTCTTCCATCCACCCTCCTGGTAATTGATCTCTTTCCAGTTGCCTGATGGTTCTGTTTCAGTATAAACCGATTGATATGCCGGCATTTCATCGGATGTTTTTAATACTGACGCAAAGGCCTTTTCCTTATCGCCAAGAAAACGAAAGGTCTTTCCATCAACAGTAACAGTGCCAACGATAGACTGATCAACCCCTGTCCAGTGGCGGGTTGCAGAACCTGTGAGTTCATTGGTGTTTGACCAGATACAGAAATATGGATCATGCGTGATCAGCGGGTAAGCTGGTGCACGTAATTCCTGTGCATTTAATAAACCAAATGACATTGCACTCATTGAAAGTGCAAACAGTTGTTTCAACATAAAAAGATGCTTGTCGTAAAGAGTAAGGAATTATGATACTTCAGTCGCCGGGCAACTACTCATCACCCGGCAACATGAAGCCATCAAAACCTATTTTGTTGCCTTAACGGCGATGTTTTGCTGATAAAGCTGCGCGTGGATTTGTTTCAGCGCTGCTACAGGGATCTTGATCACCTTACGGTCATAACTCATAAGACCGTTGGTTTCAACTTCCACATCTGTAGTTTGTGTATACACCGCGGCACTCATGCCCGCTTTGATAAGCGCTGGTATTGCTGCGATATGTTCTGCATAGCGTTTCTGAAGTTCTTCGCTGTTCTTGAAACTTACATAACCCCAGTTGTTTTTTTCCTGCCAGGTATGTCCTTCAATAGGTAAACCAAGACCACCACACTCACCAAGCACAACGATCTGCTTTTTACCATAGATCGATGCATCAGGCATCAATGGTTCAGGATAGTTGTGAAGATCCATGATATGACCAACGGGTTCAAAGTTTCCACCGCTTGCACTGTTAACAAGACGTGATGGATCTTTTGCCATTGTCCATTCTGTGATCTCTTTTGTTTTGAACTGACCCCATGCTTCGTTGAATGGAACCCATACAATGATGCTCGGGAAGTTGTGAAGATCCTGCATGATCTCTTTCCACTCTTCCTTATAGATCTTTTCTGATTCGGGCGTACGATCCTTATCCGTTGCACGACCATAGATGCCAGGACGGTTTTCCCAACGGTTACCAAGATCACCACT
>JBEVNF010000043.1:0-10102 GCA_040508255.1 Flavitalea sp. | reverse complement strand
TGATACCGCAGATTGATACAAGGATGATAAGAATCAGTACATCCAGGAAGTCGCTTCCTGTACCACCCGCGATCAGTGTATCCACAAGACTCTTACTGTAAATACCTGCAACAAACAGCAGACTGTCACCTGGCAGAAAGAAGCCGATCATCAATCCTGTTTCTGCAAACACGATAAATAACATCAGCCATAAACCACCATTTCTGATATAGAAAAGTGGATTAAGCAGATCTGACCAGCTGAAGTCGCGTTCCAGTAAGAATGCAGCTTTTGTGTTGTCAGCTTTGTAGCTTGCTGTTGCATGACCGACCTTTGTAATAATGATTGAATCACCTGTAGGCACGGTAACTGAAAATATCCCGGAAGTATCTGTCGTTGCCAGGATCTCATTGTTTGAACTGCTACGAACTTCCGCGCCATTCACAGGAAGATCATACTGATCCGTAATAGTACCACCAACCGCTTGCTGAGCATTCAGATTTGCAGTTGAACAAAAAATCACACAAGCGATGCCCAGTACACGTAACAATTGTTTCATTTGATTAAAGCCGTTTAAATTTTCTGACACAAAGTAAGCTGACTCATTTTCATGAGTCGTTTGCCACCGCTATTTATTGTTAAATAACGAATGTTTTATTCGCAATGATTGATTTAACGAAAGGATATTAGTGTTTCAAACTGAATGAAAATCAGGAGACTGCAACCGGTGTTTCAAGCTCTCCTTCCCATTTACTCACCACACTTGTGGCCAATGCATTGCCTACAACGTTTGTTGCGGTTCTGAACATGTCGCAAAAATGGTCAATTGGCAGGATAAGTGCAACACCTTCCGGCGGAATTTTAAACATTGCACAGGTGGCGAGCACAATCACCAGCGAAGCTCTTGGCACGCCGGCAATACCCTTACTGGTAAGCATCAGCACAAGCAACATAGTCATCTGCGTAGCAAGCGGCAGATCAACATGGTACGCCTGCGCAATTGCGAGACTGGCAAAGGTCATGTACATCATGCTACCATCAAGGTTAAATGAATAACCGAGTGGAAGAACAAAAGCAACGATCTTGTCTTTACAACCAAAGGCTTCCAGTTCTGTGGTAAGTTTTGGAAAAACAGCTTCGCTGCTGGTGGTACTGAAGGCGATCAGAAGCGGATTACCGATCCGTTTCATCAACTCGAATAGTCTCTTTCCGAGTATCAGGTATCCAACGCTCAACAGAATCACCCACAACACAGCTATCCCCATTATAAAGTACCCAAAATACACAAGATAGAATGTGAATATCCCTAATCCCTTCGTTGCCACAACCGCGCACAGCGCTCCAAACACACCAAGTGGCGCAAAGTTCATCACATAGCCAACCATTTTCAGGATAATATGTGAGATAACATCCATTGCCTTCACGATGCTCTTCGCTTTTTCGCCCATCGCGGCTGTCGCAACACCAAAAAATATAGAAAAAACCACCAATTGAAGGATTTCATTGGTAGCCATCGCTTCAACGACACTTTTCGGAATAATATGCTCTACGAACTTTTCGACAGAGAATTCCTGGTTTTTAGCCAGAAGATCCTTCACCCCTTCGGCATCGGCCTGCGAGAGGTCGATTGCGGTGCCAGGTTCGAAAGTTCTTACCAGTATCAACCCAACCGTTAAAGAAACCAATGAGGCGGAAATAAACCAAAGCATCGCTTTGCCTCCTACCCGCCCAACGGCCTTCAGATCGCCAAGTTTCGCGATTCCAACCACAAGGGTCGAAAATACCAGTGGAGCGATGATCATTTGAACCAGCCTGATAAATACCTTTCCAAGCAGGTTGATATTTTTAGAGAAGCCCTTAATGAACTCCGGGGAGCTGTTTACGTGAACAAGGTATCCTACGAGGATACCTAATATCATGGAAATGACAATATAAAGAGTCAGCCGGTTTTTCTTCATAATTGCTGCAATATATGACAAATCTGACCTTCAGATGCTGTATGTCGCCCTGATTCAGAACCGGTGTTTAACAAAACCCCAACACTATTCGCTAAACCATTCCAGGTGCAATCCGTTATAACTGCTCACCAACCGATGAAAATCCAACTATGAAGAAATCTAAAAAGGGTCTGTTGAAAAAGTTTGCTTATTTGCTGACAGCCTCAACGGCATTGTTCTTTCTTGTTTCTGGTTTTGCACCGGCAGCGAGTGGTAAGGTTGTAAAGGCTGACACTACAATCGCCACTGTATCAGTGGATTCATTCAGTACTATATATGAATCACTGGATCTGGATTCTCTTGGTCTCAGCCGTGAAGCCTTTCTTTACGCCACCCGCGGATACGCGGAGCTAAAATCCCGTGGCACCATAACGAATACCGATATCTTATCGATCGTGGATTTCAGCCTCCCATCAGCGCAGAAAAGATTATTCATTATGAATATGCGCACAGGCAAACTGCTGTTCAATACTTATGTTTCACATGGTAAGAATTCAGGTGAAGGGGTTGCCACCCGCTTTTCAAATGATCAGAACAGCTTCGCAAGCAGCCTTGGATTTTATATCACAGGTAAGACATATAAAGGTGAACATGGCTATTCTTTGAGACTGGAAGGACTTGAGAAGGGTATAAACGATAATGCACTGAGCCGCGGCATCGTGGTTCACGCAGCCAATTACGTAAATGAAAAGATGGCGATGCAACGCGGAATGATAGGTCGCAGCCTTGGTTGCCCGGCAGTTCCAGTGAAACTGCACCGCCCTATTATACAACAGATCAAAGAAGGTTCTTGCCTTTTTTTATATGGACCTGACAGCAGTTACCTCACCCATTCAATGATGGGCAAAGGCTTCAGGGTTTAAACTAATTATGTGTTGCCGCAAATCAACGGGCGGCAAGTTTACCTCCCGATCCCGCAGGTTGTGAAAACAGTTTGCGGGATATTTTTTTGTCGTGACTATAAATATCATCCCTGAATTCAATCTTCCCGTTTTCATTCACCCAGCATGTATAATAAGATATAAGAACAGGAACAGGATCTTTGACCCTGACATATTTTTCCTTTTCAGTACTCAGCACACTATCTACTTTCTCTGCGGACCATTGCTCATCATCTTCAAGAAGATAATTTGCCATCTTCATAGGATCTGCAAGTCGGATACAACCATGACTGTACGCACGCTTTGTGCGTTTGAATAATTCTTTCTCAGGTGTATCATGAAAGTAGATATTAAAACTATTGGGAAACAGAAACTTTACCCTCCCCAATGCATTCCTGTCACCGGGTAACTGACGCACGACAGGTAATCCATCTTCTTCACCTGTAACTTCCATATTATGATCTTCGAGATAATATTCGTTGTTATCCATCCCTGGAACAACCTCTTTCGACACAATACTGCGCGGTACGTTCCAATATGGGTTGAACACAACCTGATTTAGATTTCCGCTGAAGTTGATGGTATTATTGCCTTCTTTACCAACAACTATGTCCATATCAAAAGCTTTACTGCTTCCATCACGAACATGAAGTTTGAACTCCGGAATGTTGACAATGATCAGTCTTCCCTTTGGTTCGGCCGGCATCCATTTCATTCTCTCCAGGTTGATAAGAATCTGCTCAACACGTTGCTCTGCTGGGATATTAAGTTGCTTTATCAGACTTGCACCGATACGGCCATCTGCTGTTAATCCGTACCGGGCCTGTGTTTCCCGGACCACGGACTCTAGCTCATCTGTGAAAACTTCGGTGGTATCGGATGAATAAAGTGATTCTGCGGCAAGTCGCTGTTTGATCTGTTTGATAGATTTATTCTTTGTCCCTTTCTTAAGTATTTTGCCTGTTGCTGAAATCTTCGGGAATCCACCTGCCTTTGCTTTTTCAGTATACAAAGCAAGTTGTTTCTTTAAAGACTCATAATCCTGTGCCGGAACTTTAAAATCATTTCTTGTTCCTTCAAGCATTGCATCAGCCACAGTAAGCACAGGTGATTTCATCGCAGGAACCATCTCTGCATAAAGCTTGCGCTGATCAGACTCACGTTTGTTTCTCTGATGCACATAATTTATAAAGCGCCAGGTTAGTAGTAACTCTGTTTTGGAGATAGTTGGACTCGCAGTGAGGGTACCCAGCGAATCATTTGTAAGGATGTCATCAAGACGATTATCAAGTGACTTTCGGGTCGCCCCGCTGTCTTTACTATAATCATACAGTGATCTGAAACTTAGCATTTGTTCCGTTGCGCCATCTGTACTAAACCAGGCAAACTGAAAATTCCGCAGGTTATAAAACAAACGCAGATCGTCAGCAATTGTATCATTCAGCTTTTGTTGTGCTATAAACTTTTCGACTGCGGTACTATCCATAAAAAGATCAGAATACGCATTCTGTTTATTGATAGCATAATTTCTGTCAGATTTTTTATGGGATTTTTTGATATCTCCTTCATTTTTTTCATCTCCACTGCAGGAAGTTATCATAGTTACTGCTGATAAAATCACTGACAAACCGGTAAGAAAACTAATTTTCATGCAATAGGGATTCAAAAGCCATGCCCGCAGTGGCAGCATCCAAAAAAAAAGTCCCGCATAGATTGCGGGACTTGTGCGATACTGGATCTTTTAACGGAATCTGAACGCTTCACACGGGAAAGTTCCCGTTTCTGGTGCACGAATTTTAATCAGTTGGTTCTTCAATTATTAAGAGTCACCTCTGTCAGTTTTATAATATGATTTTTTTGCATCAATAATTTCCTTCTCTTTGAGGTATTTTAATTCCTGGATTTTAGAACGTTTCTCCTTTCGTGATAATTCATCATCACTTCGTACTGATGCAATCCTGTCTTTATAGTCATTTTGAATATCCTCAATTTCGAGATCGAGTTTTGATGGACGTCTTTCGCGATATCCATAACCATAGGGATCATAACCAAATCGTGAATTCCCGAAACCATACGGGCCATAAAAACCTCTGCCGTAACCATAGAACGGTGAGAATGGGGGATAACTTCTAACTACCACCACCCGTTGTGCGGGTTGCTGAACCCTTACGGGAGCTTTTCCTCTTTGGGCAGATGCACCGAAAGCCAGTCCAAGTGCCATTAATACTACTATCAGCTTTTTCATATTTACCTCCTCTTTTATATTATATAAACGATCTGGTTGGGTAAATGGTGGGCAGATTTAGGGACATTAACTAAATACTAACGATCGTTAACAACGATCGCAGACATTACCAATTTGCAGATATGTAAAATATGGTCAATTGTTTTGTAAAGAATGCGTTGTGAGTTAAACGGGCATATTTTGATTTCGCTGTTTTGCATAAATTCATATCTTTCCGCGTATTTACGCTGGGTCTTTTACTGAATTCAGTATTTCTTTAATAAACGCAAAAACAACTAACTGCAATGAGTTTGTTCGTAAAAAAATCACTTACGTCCCTGTTGGCTCAGGCCGCGGACTCTGACAAGGGACTTAAAAAAACACTGGGTGCCGGTAACCTTGTGGCGCTTGGTATTGGTGCGATTATCGGTGCCGGGTTGTTTGTTCGTACTGCATCAGCCGCTGGCGGGCACGCAGGTAACGCTGTTACAATTTCATTTATCATCGCTGCGATAGGTTGCGCGTTCGCAGGTTTATGTTACGCTGAATTCGCATCAATGATCCCGATCGCAGGTAGCGCATATACATATGCGTATGCTACCATGGGTGAACTGATCGCATGGATCATCGGATGGTCACTTATTCTTGAATATGCACTTGGTGCAGCAACGGTTTCAATTTCATGGAGTGAATATTTAAATGAGTTATTAGGGAAGCGAATACCCTATGAGTGGTGCCACTCCCCTTTTGAATCACTTACTATTGATGGCGTCACTCACACAGGCATCATGAATGCCCCGGCTTTGTTGATCCTTTTGTTGCTCTCATTACTTCTTATTAAGGGTACACAGGAATCAGCGATTGTAAACGCGGTCATCGTTATTATCAAGGTTGCAATTGTACTTGTGTTTATCGCAGTGGGCTGGCAGTTTATCAAACCGGAGAACCACACACCTTATATTATCCCCGCAGGAACACCTGGTTATGAAGATGACTGGAAACATGGTTTCAGAGGAATTCTCACAGGTGCAGGTATCGTGTTCTTTGCGTTCATTGGTTTCGATGCGGTATCAACTGCTGCGCAGGAAGCAAAGAATCCAAAACGTGATATGCCTATCGGTATTCTTGGATCACTGGTGGTATGTACCATACTTTATATTTTGTTTGCACACGTTCTTACCGGGGTTTCTCCGTTTGTTGATTTCAACGATCCTACAAAAGGTAAAGAAGCTTCAGTTGCCTATGCGATCAAAACTTATATGACCAATTATTCATGGCTGTCAACACTGGTTACAGTAGCGATCCTTGCAGGTTTTTCTTCTGTGATCCTCGTAATGCTGATGGGCCAGAGTCGTGTATTTTACACCATGTCTTCAGATGGTTTGCTTCCAAAAGCATTCTCTGCACTACATCCGAAATTCAGAACGCCGTACAAATCAAACATAATCCTGTTCTTTTTCGTGGGTGCGTTTGCTGCATTTGTTCCGGGTTCAGTGGCAGGAGATCTTACCTCGATCGGAACACTGTTTGCGTTCATCCTCGTTTGTATTGGTGTGATCATTATGCGTAAAACAGATCCAACTACACCAAGACCGTTCAGAGCACCATTGGTACCATTGGTTCCGATTCTTGGTGTAATCACCTGTGCGGGAATGATAGTTGGTCTTCCTGGTGAAACTCAGCTCAGTGCGGTAGTATGGGTTGCGGTAGGTCTTGTGATCTATTTCCTTTACAGCCGTCACCATAGTAAGCTTGGTAATCAGAAATCTGAATAAATAAAGGACCAGTTTCCTTTTTTCGTGGAAGCTGACTGATAATATACCTGAAGGGTCGTCTGTAATGGCGACCCTTTTTATTGCCCTTTTTATTACTTTTGCTGCCCCGACAGTCGCTTATTGGCAACATTCGGATCATTTTTAAGAAAACTCAACAAAACAGAATATGGGTCGGATTTTTGAAACGCGGAAACATACGATGTTCGCGAGATGGGACAGGATGGCTAAGCAGTTTAGCCGTATCGGTAAGGAGATCGTGATGGCTGTAAAAGCCGGTGGTCCTGATGCCAACCTGAACCCTGCCCTCCGCCGTTGTGTACAGAACGCAAAGGCTGTAAACATGCCGAAGGATCGCGTTGACGCTGCGATCAAAAGGGCACTCGGTAAAGACACAGAAAGCTTCGAAGAGATATTGTACGAAGGATACGGACCATTCGGGATTCCTATCCTTGTAGAAACAGCAACAGACAATCACGTGAGAACCGTTGCGAATGTAAAATCACATTTTAATAAAGGTGGTGGCACACTTGGCAACAGTGGCAGCGTAAGTTTCCAGTTTAAGAAGATGGGTGTATTCAAACTGAAACCAGAAGGTTTGAATCCAGACGATCTTGAACTTGAACTGATTGATTTCGGACTGGAAGAATTGGGAGAGGGCACAGGTGAAGAAGGCGAACCGGTATTGATCGTGCGCAGTGCATTTTCTGATTTTGGAAATATGCAGAAAGCACTTGAAGAAAAAGGTTTGCACCCAATCACTTCAGAAGTTGAATGGATCCCATCAACAACAATGGCTTTACCTGAGGATCAGGCTACTGAAGTTTTAAAGCTGATTGATAAATTAGAACAGGACGAAGACGTTCAGAAGGTTTTTCATAACCTCGCTTAAATAAAATTTCCCCTTCTTCAAATACAGAATTGGAGAAGGGGATTTTAAAATAGATTACTCGCTGCCTGCCTTTATCTCCCGCCGGATGATCTTTTTGAATCTTCCTTCGTTCATGTTCCAGGCAAACACACTTACAATTGCTCCAAGTACAAAAGCCACAGCAGGCACCAGCCATAAAGGTCTTGGAACTCTTATCTGCATGATCCAGAGCAGAAGTATATACGTAACTATCGCAATTATAAAACCACCAGCAAACGTGTATAAAAGGCAATAGGACCATTTGCCACCTTCACGTTGCTCTTCCCACGAACGTATAAATCTTTTTTCTGCCGGAGTTATCACCTGATTGATTTAAATTTCAAATTCACCTTTCATATAAAACACACACTGACCCGCCATCGTTACGCGGTCACCATCCTGCGTGCACCAAAGTTCTCCACCACGATGCGATAACTGTTTTGCATGGAGTTCAGTTTTGCCCAGCTTCTCTGACCAATAAGGTATCAACTGTGAATGTGCGGATCCGGTAACAGGATCTTCATTAACACCTGCTTCAGGCGCAAAGAATCTTGAAACAAAATCACAGTCAGATCCCGGTGCAGTGATGATTACTTTTTCACCAAGCTTCCTGATCATTGTAAAATCAGGTTCGCAATTACGCACCGCTGCTTCATTTTCAAGTTCGATCAATACGTCGCGATACCTGAAATAAGCTTTAGCTGAATCAACACCAAGTGCTTTCAACAGATCAGCCGGGGCTTCACCCTTATCTGTTGGTTTCCATGACGGGAAATCCATCCTGTACTTATCACCTTCTTTTATGATGGTTAAGATTCCACTTTTGGAGTTAAATTTTAATTGGGGTTTATCAAAACCCAATCTGTTAAAAAGAATAAATGAAGATGCAAGCGTAGCGTGTCCGCAAAGATTGATCTCAATATCAGGTGTGAACCAACGGATATCAAAATCATAATCACTTCCTGCAGCAGCAGGTACAAAAAACACCGTTTCGCTGAGATTGTTTTCGAGACCGAGTGTCTGCATCAGTTCATCAGGTAACCATTCTTTCAAAGGCACAACTGCAGCGGGATTTCCACCAAACAATTTGTTTGTGAATGCGTCAACCTGGTATAAATCAAATTTCATCTTTTGTTCCTGTTAATCTTATTCTGCCATCATTTCCCTTATCACATCAATGATCTCTTCTGCATTTGGTTTGCTGAAATAATCACCATCACTTCCATAGGAAGGTCTGTGTGCTTTCGCAGTGATCGTACGTGCTGCAACATCAAGCCATCTGTAACCCCCTTGTTTTTCCATCACTTCAGTGTACATAAAACCACATGCACCACCTGGAACGTCCTCATCAACAAAAACAATACGGTTGGTTTTCTTCAATGACTCAACGATCTGATGATTGATATCAAAAGGTAACAACGTTTGTACATCAACGATTTCGCAACTGATACCAATCTGCTCCAGCGTTACTGCAGCTTCCTGGCAGATTCTCAAAGTTGAACCATAGGATACAACCGTAATATCAGAACCTTCTTTAATAATTTCAGGTACTCCAAGCGGGACACGGAACGCTGTAAGATTCGCAGGAAGTTTTTCTTTGAGACGATATCCGTTGAGGCTTTCAACAACAATACCCGGATCTATTCCTTCCAGCAAGGTGTTATACATACCTGCAGCCTGTACCATATTACGTGGTACACAAACATGAAAACCACGAAGCGAATTCAAAATCATACCCATTGGTGAACCGCTGTGCCAGATGCCTTCAAGCCTGTGACCACGGGTTCTCACGATCAACGGTCAACTTTGCTTACCACGCGTGCGCCAGTGCAAACAGGCAGCATCATCAGTGAGCGGTTGTAATGCGTAAACAAGGTAATCGAGATATTGAACCTCAGCAATAGGGCGCATACCACGAATCGCAAGACCGATGCCCTGACCCATGATCGTTAACTCACGGATACCAGTATCAAAAATCCGGTGTTCACCATGCTTTGACTGAAGCCCTGCAAAACCCTGGTTCACATCACCGATCTTCCCAAGATCCTCACCAAATGCGATCACCTTTGGATTCTCTGTAAATAACTGATCAAAATATTTATTGATTATTTCATAACCATTCAGCATTGGTGAATCTGGTTTGAATTCCTGTGCAACAGGTACAACTTTCAGCGGACTTCTTGCCCCTTCATGATACAGGTGAGTGCTGTAGGTTTCATTACCAAAAGCTTTCAGTTCATTGTAGAAGCTTTTGAGATCTTCAGCCTGAAGACTATCACCTATTATCAGCAATACACCATGTATCGCCCTCATCATGTCTTTACGTGTTGGTTCACGCG
>JBEVNF010000028.1:0-7570 GCA_040508255.1 Flavitalea sp. | reverse complement strand
CATCGTTCACGATCTGTACCAGCCTGCTCGTGAGATACTGTTTGTCGAGTACTGTTATCTCATCGCTGTCTCCAAACAGCTTATACAGTGAATCTTTTTTATCAGCAGACACTTTAGCAAGCGTAACAACACTTACTTGTCCGGGTTTCTCAGTTATGAAATCATCCAGAAAGTTTTTGCGAAAAGCAGCTTGTGTGGAAGTGTCAAGCGGTTTGTAGTCAGCATCCAGCAACGTGCGGAACTGCTCAAATGCTCCGGGACGATATTTTAAAGCAGCACCCTCTGTTGCGAGTACCGCAAGCAATTGTTGTTTTTTTAAAGGCGTCCAATAATTGTTCCATCTGTTGATCCTTTCCTGTTGCAATGAGTCAGATAAGATCAGTGAAGAAACTCCCGCATACTTTGTAACAACACCGGAGATTTTCAGTTTCTCCATCTCGCCGGCAAGTCTTTCATTCTCTCGCAAAGCCTCATCCAGGGTGGCGCCTTCTGTAACCATGTAAACAGATTGCAAGGCATAGGCATTCACCTTATTGAGTTGCTGTTCTGATGCACGGAGCTTTTCACTCATAAAGTTCATCCTGGTCATGTCAGGCTCAAATTCAACCTTTGAAACAAAAAATCCGAATACAATCGTGAGAACCGCGATACCCGCAATTACCAGCTTATTATTCTCCGGTCGGTAATCTGCGATCTTATCGATCCAGGTTGGAGAAGCATGGCTGTTGTTTTTTGAATGACCTATGAACTGAGGGAGAAAGACCAATGAGCAAAGTGAAGCTCCCACAAGACTGAAAGCAGCAAACAATCCCAGGTCTTTCAGCATATCAGACTCAACGAACTGCAGGCAAAGAAAACCTCCGACAGTTGTAATACTTCCAACCGTAAGCGGAAGTGCAAGATCAGAAAGCACAGCATTCATATCAGGATAATGCCTGTAATGATTGAACACATGCAGTGAATAATTCACCGCAATTCCTAATACGATAGATCCTGTTCCCAATGCAATTACAGAAATGCTACCCTGTACGAACCAGATCATGCAAAGTGAGAACGCCACTCCATAAACAACGGGGATCAGGATGATGAGTGGTGCACGTTTCTTCCTGAAATAAAATCCAAGAAATACTACGAGAAACAAAACAGTAAATCCCTGGGTGTAGATCGAATCTTTTCTGAGTTGAAGCGCATTGCCAACTGACACAGCGGTTGCCCCGAAATAACTGGCTTCAACAGAACCAAACTCCTGTTTTAATGAATCAATTATATTATCAAGACCGGCAAGCATCTCTGCATTTTTACCGGTATTGTTTGGAGGAAATTTTGGTGTGATAAATATGAGCAGATGACGATAATCTTTGCTCATCACATAATTATCGTACAGCTCAAAGTTCTCATCGTATTGCAGTCCCTGCATTTTAGCGAGACCAAGCGTATTGATACCTACCGGATCTTTGGCAATGATCGTTTTTAAAGCAAGCCCCGCAGGTGAAGTAAGTGTGCGTATATTTTTCTCAAGCGATTCTTTAATGCGTTGGGGAGCGATCAGTGTGTCGATTGTTTTATAATCCTTCTCTTCAAGAAACAAAGGAAGATTTGCAGACACGGCATCTATCAGTTGTATTGTTCTTTCATCATCAACCCTATCCTGTTTTGCCGCAATATAACTTTGCAGATTAGAATCGATCTTTGAACTTAATTCTTCCGCGTACGCGACAAGTGAATCAGGGGTTGCTTCGCCGGAAGTGTCGGTGAGGGATAGCGTAAGAATTAACCTGTCTGCAAATTTTGAATTATTAAAAACACGTGTAAGCTTATCGATCTTTGCATCTCCAGGAAGTATTCTCGAGATATCTTCTTCGAATTTTACTTTCAGTGCGAACCAGGTAAAGATTGCAAGACTACCCAGGAACACCGCATAAAATGCCACCCTTCGTTTTGAAAAAAGATCATAGATATAGGAGAAGATATTCTGCAAGTTCCGTTCTTATTTGATGGTGTTTGCAACAGGTTTACGTTTCGAAAGCTTCAGTGTGATCAATGATATACCACCCGCCAATAATGCTGCCACAATTGCCAGTGTGATACTTCCATAGATGTATTGCTCAAGATTTGCTTTTATCGAATCGATGGTAATATTCCGGCTGAAGGTTAGCGTTACCACCCGATCACCCATCCACAATGCCCCCATTTTGTAACTCAGGAAAATAATGAGAGGGATCATCGGAGGTATGCTGATATTGGCTGCAATGATCACAAGAGCTTTGTTCAGTTTCATCACCACTGCCAGGAAAATTGCCAGCACAAGCTGAAATCCCCATAGCGGTATTATTCCCATAAAGACGCCAAAAGCAATGGATGATGATTTCCGGAGATCAGATTCACCCGTATTGAAAAGCTGCGCCTTTATCAGCTCACCCAGTTTTTTTTTTTGAAAAACCAGCCTGAAGAAATCTCTGGGTTTGATCCAGAGAAAAGTGATCAGCACAAGTACGGTGTTGAGTATGGAGATTCTTGTAAAGTCTTTGAACGGTCGGAAATGTGAGATCCGTTCATCGGGAGGAGCATAATAAACGGTAACAGGAACTTCGCGTACTGAAATCCCCCGCCATGCCGCACGTACCAGAACCTCGATCTCAAACTCATACTTCCTTGTAACCCATTTTCTTTTTCGCAGGAGGTGCACAGGGTACAAACGATAACCACTTTGGGTATCAGATAAAGTGATACCTGTTTCCACCTTATACCAGAAAGTAGAGATCTTATTCCCGCGGGTGCTTTTTCCCGGCACAGATTCCTGGTTCATGTTCCGGGCACCCATAATTATCCCGGCACCATTTTTTATAAGGTCCTCCACAAAAACAGGGAGATCCTTAGCGAAATGCTGCCCATCAGAATCGATGGTGATCGCATAGTCATAACCGTTAGCCACGGCAGTTTTGAAGCCTTGTCTTAACGCCCAGCCTTTGCCGGCATTTTTTTCGTAAGTATGAATCCTGATAAATGGAAATCCGGCGAGCTGAGCGATTGTATCATCAGTCGACCCGTCATTTACTACAATAATATTGCTGGTGTAAAAGCTTACATCACGTATTACCCGTGCCACTGTTCCCGCGTTATTATAGGTCGGGATCAGCACACAGATCTTTAGTTCATCGAATTGCTGGTTCCAGTTTTCAGAATTGTTCATCGGTGGTCGCCAAAGATACAGACTCAACGCTGAAATTTTTTCTTACGACTCTTTATGAGCTCGGTAATTCCCATCCTTATGTGATCATTGGCCCCTTCAAACAGGAAAACCTTCGTACCATTTTCGCGGAACATAGGCAGATCAACAGAATCTTTTACCGCGGTAGTTCTAAACTCTTTAAAAAGTTCAATCTCCGAAGGCATACGATCATCGACATAGATCATGTTATCGAATTTGTATTCATCGGGCATCCAGAGTAAAAACGATGCATTCGCACTGTAGGTTTCAGGGAGCCCGAGCGCGGGACCATAATGGTTCAGGGCACCGGCAAAAGCATAATTGGAAGCAATTACGATTGTCTTTAATTTTTCTGCATCCGGCAGCGCCGCATATACACCCGCTACTTTCTGGGTAACTTCTCGCCAACCCATCATATCTGCAAAATCCTGTGGTAATGGATGTGATTTCAGATCCTCCCATTTAAAATCACCTGCCTTATAACTCCCTATCGCTTCATAATATTTGGTAAGCTTTTCGGGAGGGGCCACTGGCAATAATAAGGGCAATGCAACAACACCAAGGCCAATAGCTACCACAGTCATTGCAATACGTGTCCAGCGAAATCTGATTTCTGTGAGACTTTCGAGCCAGGTTGCTCCAAACGCAAAAAGTATGGGATACACACCAAGAATGTAATAGCCCTTCCCTTTAAACCAAATCATCAGCGCAACGACTACTACATAGGCCCAGGCATAAAACCGGAAGTTTCTATTGCTCCTTACCAGCACCAGGTTGATCAGTCCTGCAATCCAGACAAACGCAACAGGCAGGAACATCATAAACTGTTCTTTCACGAAAGTACCACCATCCATGTATTGCAACTGGGTTTCTTTGAGTTCATTCATGTGAGTGATCACCGGAAAATTATGAGTGTATTGCCAGATAAGATTAGGAAGAAATATCACCAGTGCAAGCAGTGCCGCACCATAAAAATGTTTTTGCAGGAAAATCTTTCGTTGCGGAGTTAATAACAAACCGGCCAGCAAACTGATCGTGTAAAAAGCAACGGTGTATTTACAAAGCATTCCCAGACCAATGCTTCCGCCAAAGAAATAGAGGTAGAATGTTTTCGAAGTCTGGATATACCTGATCAGCATATACCCGATCAGCGTCCAGGAGAAGATCTCAATAAAATTTGGTTGGAAAAGAAAGAATACGCGCAGGTAAGCACCAAATACAAAGGGCAGGAAAGCAAGAAACAAAGCAAATGCACCGCCTTTTAAATGAAGTATCAGCCTGCCAACAAGCAGAAAACAAAAGCCCCCGATAAGATCAGGAAAAAATTTGATCCAGAAATGACCGCCACCAAACAGGTTTATCAACCAGGAAAAAACAGATAGGACAGGTGGCACCTCCATATAACCCCAGGCAAGGTGTCGCCCTTCAGCGAGATAAAGAAATTCATCCCGATGCGGCTGGTAATATCCATCCTGTAATAAAAACGGGATGATCAGTTTCAGAGCGAATAAAATCCAAAGCAGTTTTTTGGTCAACGGCATTCTCAGAAATTAAAAAGGTGAAAGCTTTAGCCTTCACCAATTTAATACAATTCAGTGTACCAATACCTGCCTCTTACCCTTCCAGTTCAACGGCACGCACATGCTTGTTGATATATTCCATTTCTTCTTCATTCAGCTTGCAGTTGATCGCCTCAGCATTCTGAACAGCCTGTTCCGCATCACGGGCACCAACAAGTGCAACGGCAACACCCGGCTGGTCAATGGTCCAGCGAATGACCAGTTGTGCGAGTGAAACCCCTTTATCCTGTGCCATCGGCACAAGTGTTTCCAGCAAATGATTGATCCTTTCTATATTACCCGGTTTGTAAAACTTTGTATTCGGACGATGATCACCCGGCGCAAACTTATGTCCCGGCTTGATCTTTCCTGTGAGAATACCTCTTTGCAAAGGACTGTAGGCGATGATTGATTTCTGGTTTTGCAGGCACCATGGCAGAAGTTCAGCCTCTATTGTTCTTTCAACCATACTGTATGGCACCTGGTCAGATGCAAGGTTGATCGTTTTCTCTGCTTCTTCCATCTGCGCCTTATCGTAGTTACAAACACCCGCAGCACGGATCTTTCCCTGTTCAAGAAGAATATTGAAAGCCTCCATCGTTTCTGAGATCGGCGTAGTTTTGTCTGCCCAGTGAAGCTGGTAAAGATCGATATAATCAGTACCAAGTCTTTTCAGGCTCGCTTCACATTCAGCGATCACGCTATCCTTACCGCCAAACTTGTATACATCGATAGGCTTCCCATTGTTGTCTTCACTCTTAAACGCAAAATCACCCCTTGTATCATCCCAGCGCATACCACACTTGGTAAGGATCTGAACTTTTTCGCGGGGGATACCTCTGATGGCCTCCCCAACAAGTTCTTCACTATAGCCCTGCCCGTAGATTGGTGCGGTATCGATAGTGGTAACACCAGCATCATAAGATGCCTTGATGGCTTTGAGAGCATCCTCTTTGTCAGATCCGCCCCACATCCATCCACCGATCGCCCATGCACCAAAAGTAATTGCTGATAACTTTAATTCTGTTTGTCCAAGCTGTCTTAGTTCCATATCTCTTTAACCTACCATTTTATTGATTCCATGAAAATAGCCGACTGATTCGGCGATCCCCGGGAGAGGATCTTTCATGTCCAGTTCAAATTCTATGCTACACTTACCCTGAAATTTGATTTTTTTCAGCGCTTTAACGAGTGAAGGAATGTCGATCACACCTCTTCCAAGCTCAACTCCTTTCGCGTCCTTTGCATTGCTTACCAGGTCCTTGATATGAAGATCAAAGATTCGTGGCCCGTAATCCAGTACAGCTTTGGCCGGATCTGTGCCTGCGCGAAGTGAGTGACCAATATCGAGGCAAAGTCCAACTCTCGGATCCATCTTGCTGATCTTTGAATAAACATCCGATGGGCTCGGGTATAATTTGTCTTCAGGACCATGATTGTGTATCGCTATCCTGATATTTGTTTCCTTTACTTTCTGCTCTGTGTATGGCAATAATTCCACAGTAGGTACGCCCACGATCAGGTCAACCCCAAGCATTTTGGCATAATTGAACGCATTGTCAATCTCTTCTTTTGTTTTAAAATAGATCACGCCCGCGGCATAAATAGTAATGCCTGCGCCGAGAAATCTGTCCTTCACGCCCTGGATCACTTCGCGCGGACTATTCAGTGCGAGATGAAAATCCTTGATCGAAAGAAACTTAACACCGGTTCTTTTCATCATTTCGATCGTCTGATACATATCGAAATAGCGAAATGAATAACCGGCCATTCCAAGAGCTAAACCTTCGGTACCCTGAATTGGTGCCGGACTGGTTTCAGCCGCAGCGGTTAGTCCGAAAATTGAACTGAGACCCGTAGCTGTAGCGCCCATTGCCGAAAGCTGTAAAAATTTTCTGCGAGAAGACATGGCTTTGCAAGTTTTTATGAAGAAATTGAATGCGTCGATAATTACCACAAAATCAGGAAATTCGCTGGCATTGCCACAGGAAAATGCGAAAACGTTACCGAAACATCATCTGAAAACCAATTTATGATAGCTCCATTGAAATTCTCTCTCATGCTGATACTCGCAGGCTGCCTCAGTTCAGCTTCTGCGCAGGTAGTTACACTTGATTATTTTTTCAACCGCGAATTCCGGAAAGCAAAGACCGGCAAGGCCGAACGCTTTCACTATACCTGGGAGGATACTGCGCAAACGGGTTATTCAATCTGGGGACATATCTTCAGGGATCTCGGAGCTGAAACAAAAAGCATGGATGCAGCCCCTACGGCCACAAACCTCGCTGGAACCGGGGTTTACATTATCGTGGATCCGGATACTGAAAAAGAGACCGGCCAGCCCAATTACATCGGCAGAAAACATATCAAGTCCATAACGCAATGGGTAAAAGAAGGCGGTGTGCTTGTGCTGCTGGCAAATGATAGTGCGAATACAGAACTAAAAAATCTGAATAAGCTCGCCGGAAAATTTGGGATTCATTTCAAAGATGACCTGAGAAATAAGGTTGATGGAGATAAGTTCGATATGGCTGCCCTGATCCCACCTCCGGATGACCCGATTTTTAAGACGGCTAAAAAGATGTACATCAAAGAAATCTGTTCAATCACAATAAAGAAAAAGGCTAAATCTGCATTTACCGATAAGGGGGATGTGATCATGGCTGTAAGCCAGTATGGAAAAGGAACTGTGTTCGCGGTAGGAGATCCCTGGTTCTATAATGAATACTGCAACGGCCGGCTTACCCAGGATTTTGACAATGATAAGGCGGCTAAGGACCTGGCTGCCTGGCTGCTGGCGCAG
>JBEVNF010000491.1:0-7375 GCA_040508255.1 Flavitalea sp. | reverse complement strand
AGATACGGCAATAAAATAGCTGCACGACAATGTATGCCGTGAATCATGAAGGTGTTTAAAGGGTATTATCAAACTCGAATAGAACGAAAACTCATTTCCAACTTACTTATCACTTATGACCTGTAACTGTCCTTGCACTGCATTCTGCAAGTCCTTCAGCTTTGGCACGCATATAATCAGGCTTCAGCTTTGGCTTCTGATTATCATCACCAATCTGATCTTTGATAAAATCTAATTTTTTGCAGGAAGAATATATTACAGGAAGGCAAAACAATCCCGATAGACGAGTTGTCTTTTTCATAATAATAAGATTAAGGTTTAATAGCTAAACGTCTGGGCTACGAATAGACGTTTCAAAAATAGGTTGATAGAAAACGTTTTCCAAAATCAAATTTCGGAAAATACTAATGCGGCGCAGTTTTGCTTGAATTTCAGGTTTACGGGTAACCTTCAAATGCCCGCTGGTGCTATATCATGCGGACTACTACCTGAATTGAAAAGAAAGGCTGTCGAACTAAAAATTCCTGAAAACAAAAATCCCGGATCACCGGGACTTTTGCATACATGATGTTGAAGTTTTATCTGGAAACAAAACCAGTGAATCCACTAATTGGTGTTATTTGTCTTTTGATGGGTTTTGTGCACTGCCTGATCGCTACAATAAAGAATACGTTTCTTACCAGGTTACACAAAGAATTGATCACCCACATACTTGCGTTCTGCGATTCTGAAGTGATAAAAAGGAAGAGATTACCCGCAAGATAAAAGAGGCAGGCTAGTACCACATAGGAGCCGGGACTATCAAATATCGGTTCCATCTTTTCAGAATTCAGCTTTTCCGTGAAATAGAAAATACTGTACACGATGATAAGAATGGCTTCAGAACCGGTGTTGATAGCATCAAAATGCGAACTACCATAACTTGGTAATCCCATGCTCACAATTACCAGGAACATGAATGAACCTGCAAGCACAAGGTTTTTGAAGACAGGCTTTCCCAGCAACTTGTAAAACATTGCGGCAAAACAGCCATATTCCAGCAAAGTAAAACTGAAAAGGAAGTGGTAGTTAAGATCGGCAGGAAGGAAATTCAATAACAGATCATTTCCAAACGAGATGCCGGAGTAAACTGCGGCAAGCCGTAATACGTTTTTCAGGGTGAGTATCTTTGACAGACACAGTGTAACCAGCACCGTGAATGTCGTAATTGAAGAGAATACCCCCACAATTTCAATCAGAGATTTCATAGTTTATCGGATTCTGAAGCCAAAGTAAACATTACTCCGGCATTATTATACCATTTTGCTACAATTCTATGATGGCATAAGCGATTTCACTTACATAAGGCCCACCAGGATATTTAGCGCTGTAATCCAGGTTGATCCAATACTGACCGTTTTGCTCATGATAATACATGTTGTCAATCGCCTCATTCCCGAAAAGGTAAACGATTGCCTGCTGCATCCGGTCAAACGATTTCTTATCGCCACATAACATTTCAGGGTATAAATGCCCTTCGGTTAACACCATCCTCACATGTCCACCAATTGCTTTCAGGCAGGATACCATTAACAGAGTATGATCATCACAGTCGCCACCCATTCCATTCAGTATCGTTTCCCTGGCAGTGGCGAAATACTCGTCCCGCTCAGAATCCGACACATATTTAAAATTGGAATTGATGTATTTGAACAATGAAAGCAACCTCACCATTGAGCCATACTTCATATGATATTCATCAAAATAATCAAGTGAATGCTGCACCGCAAAATTTCTTACGATCGAATCCTTGTAATCAACCTTTGACTGCAGGGCTTTGACGGTCTTCGTAAGCGGGCCATCAAAGAAAGAGGGCGTAACCACAAGGTTCTTCTCCTTCTTATCCGTTGCACCCCAGTTATTTTCGACCATGCTGCGATAGTCGTTCAGCATGCTCCCAAAACCATAGCCATTGGTAAACTGGTTATAGAATAATACCACTACAAGAAACAATACAGCCGGGATCAGCAGGAATCGGAATAACCGCAGCACGATCCAGGTGAAGAGGCCGGCAAGCAGCACTGATAAGATCAGATCAAGATTAAGTGACCCCAATAAAATAGGAGGCAGGTACCGGTTGATCACCGGAGCCAGCGGCAGGATCGTAAGCAATCCAATCGCAATCAGGATCGCTCTCCTTATTTTATGTTGTTTTTCCGATAGTGGGGCCATAATCAGTCTTACTCATACACTTAACGTAAAATTGTACCAGTTTATATAGTACAACCGATAAAAGTTTTAAAATTGTCGTGTATTAATAAAACCGGTAATTTATTAATCCTCATCCTCCTCGTAATATGCATCCTGGTTGTCGTTGTAAATAGCTTCCCATTCACGAACCTTGTCGTCACCCAGCAATTCGAGGATCTCATGAATCCCATCAGTTTTCCTCTTCCATTCCATCACCGGTGTCTCACCATAGCTGGTTACATACATACAATAATCGGTTTCCATAGTAACCTTGATAAGGCCCGGTTGAGCCGCTTCCTTCTCCTGGATCAAATAATAACAGCCTGTCTCTAACAACGCATACGAATACATACACTCACAATTTAAATGATCAAAAAAATAACTAACAGGTAGTAGTAACTTACAGAATTACAATGGGTTGCGTAAGACGCTAGAAATAAATGGGTAGTAGTAGAACAGATCCGGTCTGATGCCGTCTGTGTTACAAAACTAGCAAAAAGGGTGACAAGAAAAGAGGTTATTTCAACAATCTTATGTGAACTTTTCATCACCGGATTCTAAATCGTTGCCATGCATCCGGTTAGGCCCTAAAATAAATTTCCCTCCCCGGCAGGACCTGCATCCAAACCAAAGGAGGGAATTTCATATGACATAATATTATCTATTTCTGATCAATCCGGATCTCTCCAACTTCTGTCGACTGACCATCCATGACTCTTATTGAATCCCTGGCTACATTCTTATATGGAGGTTTCGCCTCGATAATTATCCGGTAGGCGCCCTGTTTTACATTTGTAATTTGATAGGCACCCTGCAGAACAGAAGCTTTTAAGGTATCTGTAGGTGAGATAGCCCACGCGCGATTTGCGGCATCAGCCGGCACTACTGTACCACGAATGGATCCGGCATAATTGCCCTTAAATGCTGAAAGACCACCCATGATAACGACCCCAAGGAAAACAATTCCTATTATTCTGCTGATTTTCATATAGTTATAATTTTCTTTTAATATTTGAATGGCTCTTTATGCAATTCTGCAATCCCTATGCCATCAGGCGCCGGTAATTTCGTTACGCTAACTCTCAAGGGAATTTAAAACTTGTTGATAAACTACTGTTTATTAACCATTTGGCTTAAGCACATTTGTGATACGCCTGTTTGATTATATTTGCGGGACTCCGCGATTGCAGAGATTGATATATACCAGATTGATTTTTAACTAATTACAATAATTTACCCAATTGTTTTCAACGTTGATCTATGGCAGAATCCAAAAACCTATTTGATTATACTGAAGAATCCATAAAAAGTCTTGACTGGAGAGAACATATCCGTTTGCGTCCGGGTATGTATATCGGAAAGCTTGGAGATGGTACAAGCGCAGATGATGGGATCTATGTGTTGCTGAAGGAAGTACTAGATAACTGTATCGATGAACATACCATGGGATACGGTAAACATATCGATATCACCATCGAAGCAAAAACGGTAACGATACGTGACTACGGTCGTGGTATACCGTTAGGTAAGGTGGTAGATGTAGTAAGTAAGATCAATACGGGCGCGAAGTATGATAGCAAGGCGTTCCAGAAAAGTGTAGGTCTGAACGGGGTAGGTACCAAGGCTGTAAACGCACTGAGTAACTATTTTAAGGTAACAGCATTTCGAGAGGGCAAACAAAAGGTTGCCGAATTTGAACGTGGCATCCTGACGAAAGAACATAAGGAGGCAAAAACCACAGAAGATAATGGAACCGAGGTTGTGTTCATTCCGGATGAAACGGTATTCAAGAACTTCCATTACCTGCACGAATATATTGATCAGCAGTTATGGAACTATTGTTACCTGAATGCGGGTTTGATCATCAACTTTAATAATAAGAAGTATGTTAGTAAGAATGGTCTGCTGGATCTTCTTCAACGCAAAACCAATGCAGATGAGATCCGATACCCTGTTATACATCTTAAAGGGGAAGATATTGAAGTAGCGCTCACCCACGAGAATCAATATGGTGAAGAATATTATTCATTCGTAAACGGACAGTACACAACCCAGGGTGGTACGCATCTCGCGGCCTTCCGTGAAGCATTTGTAAAAACTATCCGGGAGTTTTATAAGAAGGATTACGATGCGGCTGATATCAGGGCAAGTATCTGTGCCGCTGTATCTGTAAGGGTTCAGGAGCCTGTGTTTGAAAGCCAGACAAAAACAAAATTAGGTTCTCAGATTGTTTACGAGAACGGTCCTTCGATGAAGAATTTCGTAAATGATTTTCTTTCAAAGGAGCTGGACAACTATCTCCATCGCAACCCGACCATTGCCGATGCAATGAAAAAGCGCATCGAGCAGAGCGAACGTGAGCGCAAGGATCTCGCAGGTATTAAAAAGCTCGCAAACGAAAGAGCGAAAAAAGCGAATCTTCACAACCGTAAGTTGCGTGATTGCAGGTTCCATTATAATGATGAAGCAACTGGTAAGGAAAAAGACTCCATCATTGAAAAACAAAAAGAGAGTACAATATTTATAACCGAAGGTGATTCTGCGAGCGGATCCATCACCAAGGCGCGAAACGTTGAAACCCAGGCTGTATTCAGCTTAAGAGGTAAACCACTGAACTGTTTTGGTCTTACCAAAAAAGTGGTTTATGAGAATGAAGAGTTCAACCTGCTTCAACACGCACTCAATATTGAAGAAGGATATGAGGGATTGCGATATAACAACATAGTAATTGCAACTGATGCTGATGTGGATGGTATGCATATCAGGTTGTTGCTGATGACTTTCTTCCTGCAGTTCTTTCCTGATCTTGTAAAGAATGGTCACGTCTATATTCTTGAAACACCATTGTTCAGGGTCCGGAACAAACAGGAAACGATCTATTGTTATGACGAAGTAGAAAAACAGGCGGCGATCAAAAAACTTGGTAACAAACCTGAGATCACACGCTTTAAAGGTCTCGGTGAAATTTCACCCGATGAGTTTGCACGCTTCATCAGTGCCGATATGCGTCTTCAGCCGGTGATGATCATGCCTGAAACACATGTGCAACAGATCCTTGAATATTACATGGGTAAGAATACCATGGAAAGACAGGACTTCATCATCAACAACCTTAAGGTAGAACTTGACCTGGCAGATGAAAAAGAACTGGTTGCTGAAAACAAATAATCAATAAACGTTTATTCAATGATCCATATAGTATTTAATACTGCAGATGTTGAAGTACTTCGAAAAGCTATAGAACTTGATGAAACCCTGCAGGGTGATATCATCGAGATCAAAGATGACTACGCGGTTGGACCGATCAAAGACCTTTACACAGAAGAGGGTATAGAAGCACGAAAGCAGTGGTGGCGTGAAATCCTTTCCGGGGGCGATCTTGATGGCCATGTTGATAAGGATATTGTTAATGATAACCGAACTATCAGCGAACTCATCACCAGGCTCAATGAACAGCCTGATGAAAAGGTATGGATCTGGGCTGCCCAGAACAAACACGATGTAAGCGGTTATTACTGGTTGCTTCATTTCTTCAAACCATTACAGGGAAGGATCTTCATCCTGTATCTGAACAACCTTCCGTTCATCAATGAGAAGGGTCTGATCTTTTATCCGCAATGGCTGCATGTAATTCCTGCGAAAGAATTCATCAAGGCAAAAAAACTTGCGCGTCCGATCACACTCAGCGAATTTGAAGTTGATCCAGATGAGTGGACAAAGCTGAGCAATGAAGATAAAGGTGTTCGTTTGCTGGAAGGTGGTAAAAAGCTTTCACAGTCGGACTACGATTTTTATGATAAGGAATTGCAGGCTTTTATAACGAAAGACTGGCAGAAGGCCTCAAAAGTTATTTCACAATTTCTTTCGAAAGGTAAAAACACTACCGGTGATGCATACCTGCTCTGGAGATTAAAGTCATTTGTAAACGCCGGTGCAATCGATTCACAGGGTGAGCTCAAAACAATGAAGGATTTTGAGATCAAAAATAAATCTGAAGCAGCTGAACCTGTTGCAACAGCAGAAAGCAATAACCAGTTATGATGAGAAATACAGTATTGATCTTTACGCTTCTTGTTTCATTCGCTGCCTCTGCACAAACAGAGCAGCAGAAAATGGATGAACTGATGAATGCTTATACCTCGATGTATAAGTTCAACGGAACTGTGCTTGTGGCAAAGAAAGGGAAGGTGCTGTTTTCAAAAGGATATGGTTATCGGATTTCAAAAGATTCTGCAAAGAATACTCCGAACACAATTTACCAGATCGGTTCAATCACAAAACAGTTCACGTCAGCAATCATCCTGAAATTACAGGAACAACGTAAGCTGAATATCGATGATAAAATTTCAAAGTATTTTCCAGGCTATCCAAAGGGTGACAGCATCACGATCAAAAACCTGTTGACACATACTTCAGGCATCTTTAATTATACCGAGAATCAAAAGTTCATGCAGGCTACTATGTCTAAGGTTGTATCAAAGGACAGCCTGATGGCACAGTTTCGCGATGTGCCTTTAAACTTTTCACCCGGAACAAAGTATTCCTATAGTAATTCGGGTTATGTACTGCTGGGGCTTATAATTGAAAAAATAACCGGGAAGCCATACGAAACTGTGATTCGTGAGCAAATTTTCGGACCTCTTAAAATGACAAATTCTGGTTTTGATTTTAAAAATCTGAAAAGCGATGACAAAGCGGCCGGCTATAGTATCTATAAACAATCGATTAAGATGACTGCGGTGATCGCAGATTCAACAACATCCTATTCTGCGGGTGCGATCTTCTCGACAACAGGTGATCTGCTTAAATGGCACAATGCATTGCAATCAACCAAACTGTTGAGCAAGCAGTCATTGCAACAGGCATACGCACCGTTGCTTGAAAAATATGCGTTGGGCTGGGCGGTTGATACCATTTTTGGTCAACAAACAGTCATGCATGGTGGTGGGATTTTTGGATTTAATACCAATATTCAGCGGTTGCCAGGTGATGATGTTGTTGTAGTGTTACTATGTAACATGAATATTGGGGGCCTTGAACAGATTTCGCGAAATCTTTTATCGATCGTCTATGAGAGACCTTATGAAATTCCCAGGGAGAAAACAGCGATCAGAGTGGATGAAAACATACTTCAACAATATGTTGG
>JBEVNF010000441.1:0-4841 GCA_040508255.1 Flavitalea sp. | reverse complement strand
GATTTTCCTGTTTCTCGGGAAGATCACCGGATATTATAAAACAACCTGGTTCCATGCAACCAGCGATGATGAAGTATTGAACGTTCAAACACTTGCAGGCGCCAATGCCAAAGTAAAGCTGATACCAAACTTTGCCGGCTATCTCCCGGAGTTTGCAAAACCTCAAACAAAAAATGCAGGTGAGATAAAATTCATTTTTCTTGGCCGTGTGCATCCGATTAAAAATCTGGATGTGCTGCTGAATCAACTAAAACATGTCCATGGAAATGTTTCATTGACCGTCGTTGGGTCCGCAGAGGATAAGGCTTTCTATGATTCATGTGTTGCGATCATAAAAACGCTGCCCGCAAATATTAATGTGACCTTTGCCGGTGAAATGGAATACCAGCAGGTGCAACAACAGATAGCCCGACATCATATGCTGGTCCTGCCTACCCGTGGTGAAAACTTTGGGCATGCTATCTTTGAGGCTTTGAGGGCAGGTAAGCCGGTAATCATAAGTGATCAGACCCCATGGCTCGATCTGGAAAAAAGCAAGGCCGGATGGAGCCTCCCATTGGATGGTTCAAATGTCTTTGCGAATGCAATGCAGTCAGCGATTGACTTTGACCAGGCAACTTATGATGACTGGTCGGCAGGTGCCTGGAATGTGGTGAAAGAATACGTGAGCAAAACAAATCTTAAAACAGAATATCAAAATCTTTTTGACTGATATGTATATACTTGGGTTAAACGCTTATCATGCGGATTCTTCTGCGGCCATCTTTAAAGATGGTGTGATGATCGCTGCTACAGAAGAAGAAAGATTCCGCAGGGTAAAGCATTGGGCCGGATTTCCAACAATGGCAATTGAGTTTTGTTTGAAAGAGGCCGGCATAACATTATCACAGGTCGATCATATCGCGATAGGTCGGGATCCAAAGGCAAAACTTGCAAAGAAGATGCTATTCCTTCTTAAGAACCCCGGTGGCGGATTTGGTGCAGTTGCCGACAGGTTGAGCAATGCGAAAAAAGTTTCATCGCTGGAAGATGAGTTTTATGCACTTGATAATTCAATTGATAAGGCCGCATTAAAAGCAAAGATCCACCAGGTTGAACACCATCGCAGTCACCTTGCTTCTGCTTTCTTTGCTTCTCCCTTTGAAGAAGCGGCATTATTGTCAATTGATGGCTCCGGTGATTTCTCAACCACTATGATCGCAACCGGAAAAGGTAATAAGATCGATGTGATCGGATCAGTTGATTTCCCCCATTCGGCTGGGATATTCTATTCAGCGCTAACACAATTACTGGGCTTCCCGCATTATGGTGATGAATATAAAGTGATGGGCCTCGCACCTTACGGCCAACCGCTCTATGTCGACAAGCTAAGGGATATCCTGAAGTTTACTGAAGACGGACTTTTTCAACTGAACCAAAAATATTTCAGATCAGCAAAATCCGGTATCATCACTTATGGTGAAGATCATGTGCCGGTTGTATCAACCTTATATTCAGAGTTATTAACTGAGAAGCTGGGCCCACAGCGAAAGAACGAAGAGCCATTGAGCCAGTATCATAAAGATCTTGCTGCTTCGGTACAACGAATAACTGAACTACTCATCTTCCATATACTGAATCACCTGCAGAAAAGAACCGGTCTTGATAATATTTGCATTGCGGGTGGTGTTGCACAGAATTCGGTGGCTAACGGAAAGCTTTCCAGGAACACAACCTTCAAAAATATTTATATTCCATCTGCGGGTCATGATGCGGGAATTTCGATGGGCGCAGCCTTATACGTGAACAATCATGTATTGGGTGAACCGCGAAAACCCGCTATCTATACGGCTTATACCGGAAGCAGATTTTCCAATGAAGAGATTGAAGCTTACCTGCGTTCAAGAAATATTGGTTACACCAGATATAGTGATGAAGAACTTTACAGCAAGGTTACCGATCAACTGATAGACTCAGGTGTGGTCGGTTGGTTCAATGGCAGAGCCGAGTTTGGTCCCCGTGCATTGGGTGGCCGTTCGATCATAGCCGATCCGCGGAGAACCGATGCAAAAGACCTGATCAACTCCAAGATCAAACGCCGTGAAAGCTTTCGACCCTTCGCTCCCTCGATTCTTAAAGAATATGTCGATGAATACTTTGAGGTGAATGACAATGTTCCTTTTATGGAAAAAGTGTTTCCAATCAGAAAGGAAAAACAGGCTGGAATCCCGGCCGTAACCCATGCTGATGGTACCGGCAGACTTCAAACGGTTGACAAAGCTGTCAGCCCTATGTACTATCAACTTATAGAAACCTTCAGGCAGAAAACAGGAGTTCCAATTCTACTGAACACCTCTTTTAACGAAAACGAACCCATCGTCAATACTCCGGCTGAAGCGCTTGAGTGTTATCTCCGTACCAGTATGGATATGCTGGTGCTTGAAAATTGTGTAATTACGGAGCGGTAAAAATTCCACGGTTTGGTCTTTTATGGAGATGAGCTCACCAAAACCACTTGCGAATCTGTTTTCTCAGGAAAAAAATAAAACAAATTTACCTGCATCCCCGATGACGGAAAAAACCCCTGAAAACCCTTTAATTTCAGTAATCACGGCAAGCTTCAATTCAGCATCAACAATCGCTGACACCCTTGCAAGTGTGAAAATGCAGACCTATCTTGCGGTCGAACATCTTGTAATAGATGGTGGTTCAACCGATACTACCTTGTCCATAGTTGGGAATTTTCCGCATGTTGCCAATTGCATTTCAGAAAAGGATAATGGAATTTACGACGCCATGAATAAAGGCATCATTCTTGCTAAAGGCGGTGTGATCGGAATCCTTAATTCGGATGATGTGTACGCAGACAAGGAGGTATTGAGCAAGGTGGCCGCAGCATTCAGGGACCCGGAAGTTTTTGCAGTATACGGTGATTTACAATACGTTGACTCTAGAAACTTAAATAAAATTGTCCGGTATTGGCGTTCTGGTTATTTTCGCCCCCGGAAATTCTATTGGGGGTGGATGCCCCCGCACCCGACTTTTTTCGTCCGGAGTTCTGTTTATGAAAAAGCGGGACTGTTTGATTTAACCCTGCGATCGGCTGCCGATTATGAAATAATGTTGCGGATCTTACTCAAACACAAGCTGAAAGCCGATTACATACCCGAAGTACTTGTCAAAATGCGCGTTGGTGGTTTTAGTAATTCGTCGATCAGGCATCGCCTCAGAGCGAATCAGGAGGACAGGCATGCCTGGCGCCTGAACGGTTTACAGCCATATTTTTTCACAACCTATCTGAAACCATTAAGGAAGATCTTTCAATTTATAAACAGGTAATTATTTATAATTAAAACACATATGGCAAAAACAGCATTGGTTACAGGTGTTACAGGTCAGGATGGTGCATATCTGACCGAACTGCTCCTGAAAAAAGGTTACAAAGTACACGGTATTAAGAGACGTAGTTCTATGTTCAATACCGATCGTATTGATCATCTTTACCAGGATCCACACGAAAAAAATGTACAGTTAACCTTGCATTATGGTGACCTTACAGACTCAACGAATCTTATCCGTATTATACAGGAGGTTCAGCCAGATGAGATCTACAATCTTGCGGCAATGAGTCACGTGCATGTGAGCTTTGAAACACCTGAGTACACAGCAAATGCTGATGGTATTGGTACACTTCGTATACTTGAAGCAGTTCGTCTGCTTGGTCTTACCAAGAAAACAAAAATCTACCAGGCTTCAACCTCTGAATTATATGGAAAGGTGCAGGCGATACCACAGTCTGAAACAACTCCTTTTTATCCACGTTCACCATACGCAGTTGCAAAAATGTATGCATACTGGATCACTGTTAACTACCGTGAAGCGTATGGTATGTATGCAGTGAATGGTATTCTTTTCAACCATGAATCTCCATTGCGTGGTGAAACTTTCGTAACCCGTAAGATCACCCGCGGTGTTGCAAAGATTGCCCTCGGTCTTCAGGATAAAATCTATCTGGGTAACCTGGATGCAAAACGTGACTGGGGTCATGCAAAAGACTATGTAGAAGCAATGTACCTGATCCTTCAACAGGAAAAACCTGAAGATTTCGTAATTGCTACTGGTGTTACTACAACTGTTCGTGATTTTATCAGCAAGGCTTTTGCTAATGTTGGTATCACAGTTGAATTCAAGGGTAAAGAAGAAAAAGAAACTGCTGTTGTTGTATCATGCAGCAATCCTGAATTCCAGGTTGAGATTGGTAAGACTGTGGTTGCAGTTGATCCAAGATATTACAGACCAACAGAAGTTGAGCTGTTGATTGGCGATCCGACAAAATCACAAACACTACTTGGATGGAAACCTAAGTATGATCTTGATGCACTGGTGAATGAAATGGTTGAGCATGATGTTCAATTATTCAAACGCGAGAAATTGCTTCAACAATCTGGTTTCTCAATCAAGAATCAATATGAGTAAGATGGAGAAGAATGATAAAATATATATTGCAGGGCACCGCGGAATGGTGGGTTCTGCAATGAAACGTAAGCTGGAAAAAGAAGGTTATACCAATATCGTGGTAAGAACGTCTTCTGAACTGGATCTTTCCAACCAACAGGCTGTTCTGGATTTCTTTGCAGAAGAGAAACCTGATTATGTGATACTCGCCGCAGCAAAGGTTGGAGGTATTCTCGCGAACAACACTTACCGCGGTATGTTCATTTACGAGAACCTGATGATCCAGAACAATGTGATCCATACAGCACATCTCAACAATGTAAAGAAGCTGATGTTCCTTGGTTCATCATGTATCTATCCAAAGATGGCTGCACAGCCTATCCACGAAGATTACCTGTTGACCGGCG
>JBEVNF010000432.1:0-3122 GCA_040508255.1 Flavitalea sp. | reverse complement strand
CCAGTTGTTGATACCAATGATAGTATTCTTAAGCTGATTGAATGCTGCGGTACCGGGTTCAACACGACCTGCATCTGCCGCTACACGTGCATTACGTAAAGCCTGGGAAAGCTCCACACCATTATTGATATCATTCTGCAATGAAGTTTTGAATTTGCCACCCCACACGGAGTTCGTACCACCACTTGTGATATCAAGATTGTCAACAAGCGGCTTAATGTTATAAGAATCACCCGTATTTTCAAGTGACATATATGTTCTTATGAAGAAGTCGGCTCCCTTTAATTCAAGCTTGTGATTTTGAACAAGCACATTGTCAAGCTGGATCTTGTTGCCACGTTGAAACACGCCATCCATTTTGCCAACGCGATAAGAATATGAAAGCTCTGCTTTTTCTGTTATACGATAATGAACCGCAGCATCGACCTTAAGATTATCGACAACAGGATTCACAACATCTTTTTCCCAATATCCGGTGCGACGAACGATGATACTCTGGTTGTTTGATTTACCAGGAATATTGTTGATGCCACTGATAGTAACCGCATTGCTGCCATTATCGTCACCGTATTTGTTCCAGGCATCATAAGCTGGATTGTTTGCATTTCCTGCAAGTTCAGGGAAGGTAGGATTCGCAGTATTCAGGTTATTCGGATTCTGATCTGTTTTCGTATCAGAAAGCCAGTCCGTACCACGCATATAACTGAAATTCACTTTAAAGGCAAACTTGTTGTTGAATGCTTTTGCATAACGGAATGCTGTTTCAGTAAGATTGCTAAGATCGCGTCCTGTTCCTCCAACATGATTCAACCCTGTTTTTTGATAGAAACTGAGCCCCTGGTATGTGAACGGACTCTTTGTGATCAGGTTGGCCATACCATTGATCGCGTTCATACCATACAGCGCAGAAGCCGCACCAGGTGTAATTTCTACACTGGCGATATCAAGTTCAGTGGGACCGATCGCGTTACCGAGTGGTACACCAAGAGTAGCCGCCTGCATATCAACACCGTCAACAAGCTGCATAAAACGGAAGTTATTCGGAATATTAAAACCACGGGTATTCGGTACTTTGAAAGTAATACTCGAGGTAGTCATCTGTACCCCTTTCACATTTTCCAGGGCATCATAAAAACTTGGAGCAGGAGATTCCCTGATCGCGCGGATATCAAGTTTTTCGATGGCAACGGGAGATCTTAAAATGCTTTCCTGCACCCGTGATGCAGTTACTACTACTTCCTTACCAAGTTGGGTCTGTGTTTGCAATGCGATCTGAACTTTTGAACCCATCTCTTTCACAATGAATTCCTGTTGCTCGAAGCCAACTGATGTGAACACAAGTGTAAGAGGAAATTTGAATTTGGTTTTTAGTGTAAAATTTCCCGCATCGTTGGTAATTGTACCAGCAATTGTTCCTTTGATACTTACACTAACACCTGCAATGGGTTGTCTTGAATCCTGGTCGATCACCTGTCCGCTGATCTGGATCAGGTTTGTTTCCTGTGCCCTGATATTAAGACTCAAAAAGGACAAAAGGATCAATAAAGAAAACACGTTTGTGAAAAGCCTTTTCTTAAAAATTAAAGCCGGTGACATTTGTATTGATGTTTGTTGGTGGGTTAAATTAAAGTCTATTGTTCTCATAGACTTTTATGGCAAAAACCTATAGATTTGAAGATTTTGGTTTGATTAAAAAAGTTTCCAGATAATTCTAAGACTCCAGATAATAACAAGAACACCTACCAGGATAAATGAAGTTTTCCTTGGCAGTTTACCCGCAAGCCTTGCTGCAAGCGGTGCCGCAAGTAATCCCCCGATAATAAGGGCTACGATAACCTGCCAGTGTGAAACACCTAATAGTGTAAAAAAAGTCAGCGCGCTTGCCAACGTAACAAAAAATTCAGTGATGCTCACCGTTCCGATCACAAATCTGGGAGTTCTGCCTTTTGTGATAAGTGTTGTTGTAACAATCGGCCCCCATCCACCACCACCAAAGGAATCAAGAAAGCCACCTGCGCCTGCAAGCATGCCATGCTGTTTGAATTTCTTCTTCACGTTTTGGTTGCGGAAAGCATTTACGAGAATTTTGATACCAAGGAACATTGTGTATACTGCCAGTATCGGCCTGATATAGGCCGCATTTGCTTCGCCAAGTTTCGTCAGCAGAATTGCACCAAGTATTGCTCCGATCACTCCGGGAATGAGTAATGCCTTGAACAGCTTCTTATTTACATTACCAAACTTATAATGGCTGTAGCCTGAAGCTCCCGAAGCAAACATTTCCGCTGTGTGAATACTTCCACTGATCGCTGCAGGATTAATGCCGGCGGAAAGCAGTATTGTGGTAGATGTCACACCATAACCCATCCCTAATGCTCCATCAATCAACTGGGCAAGAAATCCGGCAAGAACCATCCAGTGAAAGTTCTTGTCGAGGGTTTTATAAAAAGACACAGTATCATCTGCTATCGTATTCCATGGCAGGTAAGAAAAAATGAAATGGCCGATCAACATCAACGCAAAACCAATCAATGAATAGGTTGCAATCTTTCTCCAGCGTTTCTGGTTTTCAAGATTTTCATTTTCAACCAACCCCTGGGTAAGTGCGTTGAGCTTTTTTACTTTGTATTCAAAGTTACCGTTAAGGCGGTTTCTTAATGTATGCAGATTGTCGATAACCTCGTCGAGTTCGTTTGGTAATGCCTGTTGTAAAACTTCTTTGATCCGCTTTGCTGCGGTGGGGGATTTACCATTTGTTGAGATCCCTATCTTGAGGTTGCCCTTCTGAACAACTGATCCAAGATAAAAATCACATAGGTCGGGCGTATCTGCAACGTTTACGAGTAAGCGCTTTGACTTTGCCATCGCCCGGATAGAGGCGCTTGTTGCTTTATCGTTTACAGCTACAACAACGACCTCAGCTCCTTCAAGATCCGCTTCATCAAACGCTTTTTCAGCTATGGTGATATTGGGATTGTCCTGCGCTATGTTGCGAATTTCATTTGAAACAGTAGTTGCAACAAGATAAATCTGGACGGTGGGAGCGTTACTAAGGAGCGCCTGGAGTTTTTCGAGACCAACCTTGCCTCCGCCAACAATCAAAACCCGCAATTCTGCGAGTT
>JBEVNF010000385.1:0-12927 GCA_040508255.1 Flavitalea sp. | reverse complement strand
CTTCAGATCCGGAACAAATAACCATTGTACAAGCGCTAAACCAAACGGCCTGTTTAAGAACCCTTCCCTTCCCTGAATGCCGTAGGAGTAACGCCACTATGTGTTCTGAAGAATTTGGAAAAACTCGTATTGTCATAAAAACCAAGTTCATAAACAATTTCCTTCATCGATAAAGTGCTTGCGCGAAGCAACCGCTTCGCCTCGAGTAACACTCTGGATTGAATGACAACAGAAGCAGGTATATCTATCAATTTCCTGCAAAGAACATTCAGGTAATTCGCAGTAACCCCAATCTGTGAGGCATAGAAAGAAACACTTCTTTGATCCCGGAAATGAACATCTATCAAAGCAATATACTGTGCAAGAACCGGATTTGACCTGTAGGGGTCATTTCTCTTTGTAACACTGGCAACAACCCTGTTGATCAACAAAGCCAGCAGGGAACAACGTTGTTGAACGATCTTCCACGAAACATCAGGTAAATTCAATTCCTCTTTTACTGCCTGAAATTCATAGAATAGTTTGTTGTAAGAATTCTGATCAAGATCTGTAACAGGATGCTGATGATACTGAGCAGGTGAAAAATGAAAATCCTGTAACACACTCTGGAACTGCGATTTGCTGATCATCACCTGGAACGCTACGGTGCCTTTATGTATTTTCCAGTGATGCACCTGGCCAGGAAAAACCAGGTGAAGTTGATTACTACTGATCTTGTAATCTGTGAAGTCAATGGTGTGTACCCCACTACCTTTCTGAAAAAGAATAATGATCAGAAAATCGTGCTTATGCGGCTCGATGATCTCGCGTTGACCATGCAGCTCATTAAAAAGAACAAGGTCATCAGCATTTCTGCCTTCGCTGAATTCCTGAATACCTAACAATGGAAAATGATCATCCTGCATGTAAGCCTGCTTTTTACAGGCTCCAATTTACACAATCAAAAAACAATGTTACCCTTATGGATCAGAGAACGAACCGGAGAAACCCTTGAAACAGCCTCGGCAGAGCAACTCGCATCAATCAGCACAATACTTGCGTCATCGCCTTTTTTGGGCCATTGTTGATTCCCTTTATCATCCAGTGGCAACACATTGTAAGTAGCAATCTTTAGCGCCCTCGATAAAAGAAACTCGGTGCCATAACCATATAGTTGAGCCATCAGGTTGGCCTTTTGTAAAACACCCCCGGACCCCCAGGTATTCCAGTGATCAATAATGCTGTCGTTTCCGGTACCTACAGTAACACCATATTTATAAAGCGTTGGAAGCGGCATGATCAACCCACCAAACGGAACCGTAGACATAATACCAATTCCGGCACCGGCCAGCTTGTCAGCAATTTCCTCCTGTTTGGTTTTCTCAAGCTTACCAAGCACGAAACAATGACTCAGGAAAGTCTTGCCTTTCAAAACCGGATTCTCATTAACCCTGTCAATAAGATATTCAACCGTCTTTAACCCAGACTCACCTGATTCATGAAGATGAATATCAATTCCCTTGTTGTAATCAAGCGCCAGTTTAATGGTAACATCCATTGACTTTTTGATATCCCCATCTATTGAGAAAGGGTCCAATCCACCAATAAAATCGATATCAGTTTGCGCTGCCTCTTTCATCAACGCAACTGAATCAGTATAAAATAGTCCATGCTGCGGAAAAGCAACAAGCTCTGCAGTAAATCCGGCTTTTTTATTGGCAAGGGCTTTTTCAAGATTGCGTAACGATTGCAGTTTGGAAGTGGGCTCAATGTTCACATGGCTTCTTGCGAAAGCAGAACCATGTTGCTGAAGCAACTCAATAAGTATTTCAGCACGTTCAGTAGAGGTCTTCAGCATCTCAGGCAGAATCTTCTGCTCAAGTGCTATCATACCTTTAACACCGCCCTGACGGGGTCTCACAGCCTTCCAGGGGCCTCCGTAAAAAGTTTTGTCGAGATGGATATGCATATCCCTGAAAGCAGGTAACATCAGCAATCCCTTTGCATCAGTAGCTTTTGCTGAAGGATCGTTAGATGAAACAGAAACTATCTTTCCGTTATTGATATCAACAACAAACAAGCCTGTTTTTGTAGCTACGACTTCATCACCATCGTATTCAAAACCTGTTTCGAGTCTGACATTTTTCAATTTGACGGCACCGGATTTTCCTGAAAGTTGTGACAGGGGATTGTTTGAATAACCAGTCCCAGCACTCAAAGCCGCCACTGCAGGTGAAACACCAAGCGACAAGGAACACATCAATGAATTTGAAAGAAAGCGTTTCCGGCTCATAGCATTTTGCATATCCTGAAATTTGAAACAAAACTACAGCCTCTGACTCAGGATGGTAGGTTAAGATCATCTGTAGTTCGGTAGAAATCATTCATAAGTCATTTTGTGCAGCATCGCAGGCATTTTCTGCTCTAACAGAAAGCATTATGTCGATATATTTATAAATATGAAAAATCGCTTTCAGAAATTAACCGGACTTTTTATGTTCTGCGCCTCACAGCTGGTAAATGCGCAGGTTGCACCGATCATTCCGTCCTCTACAATTCTAAACCGGCCTTTTGGTGACCACGACAAGGTCAGTTTTAATAAACCAGACAAAGTTTTTTATCCGGAGACCTGGTTCCATTTCATTGGCGGAAATGTAGCGAAAGCCGGTATTACAGCAGATCTGGAAGCAATAGCAAAATCAGGCATTTCAGGGATACAGCTTTTTCATGGGCAATTTGGCGGACCCTGGCCGGGTGTTGATGATCAGATCGCATGTTTAAGCCCCAAATGGGAAGATGCAGTGAAATTTGCCGCGCAGGAATGCAAAAGGCTTGGTCTCCGGTTCACCATGCAGAACTGTCCCGGCTGGGCAATGGCAGGTGGACCATGGATCAAACCGGAGAATGCCATGCGTCACCTGGTAAACAGTAGAACTGATGTAAAAGAAGGATCAGTAAACATAAATCTTCCTCAGCCAGAAACTGGCGGCGAAGAATGGAGAGACTATAGAGATATTGCTGTGCTGGCATTTCCAAAGGCACCGCATGATGATGGCAAACCTGTTCAGCCAATTGATATTAAAAGCAACCAGGACATCAAATGGGCTGACCTCATAGCGGGTAAACCGAAATCATCACATCGCTTTGCTGCAAGCACAGCCGGCAATCCGATAACATTGGAACTCAGCTTTGCGGATACAATGACGTTAAGAAGCATCGAACTACCTGGTATCAATTCAATGAATCATCCCTGGGTTTTTGTTCCAGGCATCAGGATCACTATCGATGCAATAGATGTAACGGGTGCAAAGAGATCAGTACTTGATTCAGAACTGCCCCAGGCCAGCTGGCAGGATACCAGGCCGATAACCTTTTCCTGCAAGCCTGTGAACGGAGTCAGGAAATACATAATGACTATTGCCAATAGTCACGACATGAATTTGAATTATCTGAAGTTTTTCACGGCCGCAAAGAAAAACAACTGGGAACACGAAGCAGGCTGGACTTTAAGAAGCATTGAAAGATCTGCAGAACACAATGAACAAACACCAGGTAACAATATCGATCCAAACAAAGTAATTGATCTTACAAAAAACTTCGATGCTTCGGGAAAACTTAAATGGACAGCACCAGGTGGTGACTGGACAATACTACGGATCGGTCATATAAATACCGGAAAACAAAATGGTCCCGCACCGCCGGAAGGTACTGGCTGGGAATGCAACAAACTATCTGAAACAGGCGCCAATGCTCAGTTTGCAGGATACATCGGAAAACTATCAGGACCCGGCGGTGCGGTATCCGGCGGACTGATGAGCGGGATGCTCATGGACAGCTGGGAATGTGAAACACAGACCTGGACAGTAAACATGGAAGCGGAGTTCAAGTCCAGAGCAAACTATGATCTCCGGAAATGGCTCCCCGCAATATTTGGTTATGTGATGACCGACCAGGAAACAACCTCGAGATTTCTGCGCGACTGGCGAAGCAATATGAATGAACTTTTTTCAAAGAAGTTTTATGGCAGAATGAGTGAGCTGGCTAAGAAAAACAACCTTGCTGTGACCTATGAAACCGCAGCGGGAGATGTTTTTCCTGCAGATATACTTCAGTACTTCAAATATGCAGATGTTCCGATGACTGAATTCTGGCAACCACTCCAGCAATCATTTGTCGGATCATTGAATTTCAAACCAATAAAACCCACTGCATCAGCAGCAAGGATTTATGGTAAACCAAGAGTGGCAGCAGAAGCATTTACTTCTTTTGAACTCACTTTTGATGAGCAATGGCAGATGCTGAAAGAAGTTGCAAACATCAATACAGTTGAAGGTGTAACACATCTTGTTTATCATACCTACACCCATAATCCACGTACGGATTGGCTGCCACCTGGAACATCCTTTGGTTCAAATATCGGCACTCCTTTTCTGCGTGGACAAACATGGTGGAAACATATGCCTGCCTTCAACACGTATTTTGCAAGGCTGAGTTATATGCAGGAACGCGGAAAACCGGTATCAGACGTACTTTGGTATCTGGGAGATGAAATAGATCATAAACCTGATCAGCTGGCTCCATTCCCTTCAGGATATAAATATGATTACTGTAATCCTGATGTTTTACTAAACAGATTGCGGATTGAAAATGGTTACCTCGTAACTCCGGAAGGAATAAGATATCGTGTATTATGGATCCCATCCAATCAAAGGATGTTACCTGAAACGTTGGAAAAGATCCGTGACCTGGTATCACAGGGTGCTACCATCATCGGCGATCGTCCAAAAAATCTCGCTACTCTTTCAGGAGGCAAAGTTTCTCAGAAAAGATTTGATGATGCTGTAAAGGCTATATGGGGAGACGCAAAAGGAGTAACCCGTCGTGGCAAAGGATGGGTAGCAAGTGGCATAACACCCGAAGAAGCTTTCACTACTTTGAAAATCGCTCCGGATCTGAAAACAGATGAAGTATTATGGACACACAGAACTGTGGACGGCGCAGATTGGTATTTCATCAGTACAAAACAGGGGAAGGATTTTAAAGGAGAACTAACGTTCCGAACAAAAGGAAATGCAGAGTTATGGAATCCGGTTACCGGCGAGATCACAGCATTAAAAACAAGGCAAACAAATGATGGTTCAATCGTTGCGCTTGATCTGCCTGAAGCAGGATCTGGTTTCGTGGTATTCACAGCAGGTAAAACTGTGGCCGCTATGCCAGAAAAATCTTCAGTAACAGCCACAACTATATCAACTCCGTGGACGCTGAGTTTCGAAAAAGGTTGGGGTGCTCCGGAAAGCCTGCAGGTAAAGGAATTAAAACCCTGGAAGGATCTCGATCTGTCACCGGAAGGAAAAGCTTATGCAGGTACCGTTATATATAACAATCAATTCAAGCTCGAACAAAAGCAAGGTCAATATAGATTGAATATTGGCGAAGTTGGAATGATAGCGAAAGTAACTATCAATGGTAAAGAGTTGCCAACTTTATGGTGTGCTCCATATTCATTAGACATTACCAGGGCTATCAATACCGGCACAAATGATATAACTATCGAAGTAACCAGCACCTGGTTCAATCGCTTGGTCTATGATGCGGGTCAGGATGAAGAAAAAAGAAAAACATGGACCTTGCATGGACCGTCGAAGAATGCTGAACTTAGAAAGAGTGGATTGATTGGACCGGTAACTATTGAACAATGGTAAATACAAATGAAGGCACGCTTTCGGCATGCCTTTATTCTAAATATGAGGATTAGGTTCAATCAATTAAACGCCTGCCTGAACTCGAGGGGAGACATACTGGTTTTCTTCTTAAACAAAGTACTGAATGATTGCGGATGCTCAAATCCCAGCGTATAGGCAATTTCACTGACCGATAAACTTGTTGTAGATAGAATCTCTTTTGCCTTCTCTATAAGTTTTGCATGGATATGTTGTTGGGTGTTCTGACCAGTATGAATACGCAACATATCACTGAGGTAATTTGGTGAAAGATTCATCAGACCGGCGATGTGTTGTACAGTCAATAATTGTTGGTCCTTATGCGATTCAAAATACTCATCAACAAGTTGCTCAAATCTTACTACGAGTTGATGATTGTTATTTTCTCTTGTTATAAACTGTCTCTCATAAAAACGTTTGGAATAATTCAATAACAATAGAATCTGTGAAAGAATAATTTCCTGTGTATGTACATCTATATGTTCACACTCTTTATCAATTTTCTTAAGAATATTTATAAGATCATTTTCTTCGTCAGCAGATAAATGCAATGCCTCACTTACAGCATAGGAGAAATAACCATAACTATGAATAGAATTTGCAAGTGAATGCTTCATCAGCAGATCAGGATGAAACACCAGTAAGTAACCGGAACCATTGCAATCGACCGTTGCAAGATCAAGGTATTGAAATTGATTAGGCGCAGTAAAGCTCAGCACTCCTTTATCATAGTCATAATGAGTCTGACCATATTTGACCTTGCCTTTTGTTTGCCTTTTTAAAGCAACGCAATAAAACCTGTTTACAAAACCCTTCCAGATCTCATCATCAACAAACTGTGAATCAGCGAGGCTGATCACACTTACCAACGGATGTTTTGGATCCGGTAGCGTTAATAGCCGGTGGAATTCTGAAATTGATTTTATTGCGTTCATATCAACTCTCTTTAGAAATTAGTAATCAAGAAGCCCCATGCTGAATTTATCATACTGATCACCGGTTTCTGTTCCCAGCGGCACAATGCTTTCCAGTTTGGCGAGATCAGCCTCACTCAAGTTAATACCGGCAGATGCTATGTTTTGTTCAACATACTTGCGTCTTTTTGTTCCGGGAATTGGAAGATGACCTTTGCTGATGATCCAGGCAAGAGCTAGTTGAGAAGAAGTAACATTTTTCTCTGCAGCCATCGCTTCTATGGCCTTCACCAGCTCAATATTTTTTATAAAGAACGGCTCCTGAAATCTTGGGATCGCGCGGCGAAAATCATCATGTGGAAGATCATCGATCGTTTTGATCTCACCTGAAAGAAATCCACGGCCAAGTGGCGAATAAGCCACGAAACCGATACCCAGCTCTTTCAATGTGTCCAAAACACCCTGTTCCTCAACGGTCCTTTCAAACAATGAATACTCACTTTGAACAGCCGTAATGGGATGAACCGCATTTGCACGTTTTGCAGTCTCCGAAGAAACCTCTGACAAACCGATGTAACCTACCTTACCTTCTTTTACAAGATCAGCCATAGCCTGAACTGTTTCCTCGACAGGAGTACTCTTGTCCAGTCTGTGCATATAATAAAGATCAATGTAGTCGGTCTTAAGGTTTTTCAAAGAGCGTTCAATTGATTTCTTTACATACTCTTTTTTACCGTTGATCTGCCAGGTAACCTGCTCATTGTCATCTATTTCCCAACCAAATTTACTGGCCAGGATGTATTTATTCCTGTTACCCGCGATCGCCTTTGCAATCAACTGTTCATTTTTGAAAGGGCCATAAAGATCCGCGGTATCCAGGAAGTTCCCTCCAAGCTCGAGTGATCGATGAATGGTAGCAATCGCTTCCTTTTCGTCTGCGGGACCGTACATATTACCATCACCAAATCCGGTCATACCCATACATCCAAGTCCGATAGCCGGAACTTTAAAACCCTGGTCGCCCAGCGCTACTTGTTTTATATCCATAACTAAAAATTTAGAATACAAAATTCAGCCAGAGTAGTGTATTCCATGTATGCTAATCACGGATACCTGAATGTAAAACGGGGGTAGCGGCTAAATTTACCTTAACACAAAATTTCTTACCACTCAGAGCCAAATCCCCTACGCTCACTGATCTGCGAACCGGGGCTCCGCCAAACTTTCTATTTTAGGTATATGAAAACATTAAACCTTAAAAACAGAATTGCAAGAGCCGTGGTTTCTATCACTGCCATACTTGCCATGGGTGTCACCTTTACTTCCTGCAAGAAGAGCACAGGATCCCAAAATCCACAGCCGGGTGGTTCAGATCTGTTGTATCCGACAACTGTTTCTTTTTATGAAGGTAACAATAGTGCTTATCCTGAGGTGCGTGAATTCAAATATGATGGCGACCATCTGTTGACTTTCATGGGAACTAAGTACCGGTATGCGAAAATCAATGCCAGTTCCGTCGATAAAATTTACATCGACAGAGATACGCTGGTTATCAGCAACATATTTGATGGCAATATCTACACTGGTAAGAACGTGAACAATGTGAGTAGTACCTCAAGATGGAGATATTCGGGTAGCTTACCACCTTATAACGGTCCGGAAAATAAATACAACCTGCCACCAACTGACCCCAGCTACACTAAAATCTTACATTTCAATATGGGCAAAGCAAGCCATTTTTTTAGTTATGATGACAATGGTAACCTTACCTCCTCAAAATTCGTAACAAATTCCTGGGGCTCACCAAACAGTTCACAATTCGATCCGGGAGGTCTGGAATATGCAAGATTAACATACAAAGGTTACGATGATAAGTTGTCACCGTATAGTTCGATCGCAGGATATCGTTTTATAGCATTTCAATGGGCTTATCCGCAGGAATTTTCATTCGCAATGAGCAAGCACAATCCCACGCAAATTATAGAAGAATCATTGGACACAAACACCAGGACGTTCAAAGTAACCTCACAGGTAGATTTTACTTATACCTATAATGATCAGGGTTATCCGACACAAGTAAAAATAAAAACAGTATACCCTAACAGTTCAACACCTTCCGACGCATTTTACCAGACATACAATATCACCTCTAGCAATTAAATTAAAAAGGTCCTGCAGATTTGCAATCTACAGGACCTTTTCTGTGACCCCCCTGGGACTCGAACCCAGGACCTACTGATTAAGAGTCAGTAGCTCTAACCAACTGAGCTAGGGAGTCAGAATTTTGACTTTGGGAGTGCAAAAATAGCGTTTTTCATCCTTCCACAAAATCAAGTTTCAAAGTTTTAAGAAAACTAACTTACTACAAGCCATATTTAGCACTGATCTCCAACATCCTCGCAATTGGCTTTTCCGCAGCTTTACGCAAAGTCTCATCCATTTGAATCTCGGGAGTTTCATATTCCATACACAGGTACAGTTTCTCCAAAGTATTGAGTTTCATATACGGACAATCATTACATGCACATGAATTATTAGGCGGCGCAGGAATGAAAGTTTTATGAGGAGCTGCTTTCTGCATCTGATGTAGGATCCCGGTTTCAGTGGCAACTATGTATTCTGTCGCACTATCTTCAATCGCATATTTCAACAAACCAGTGGTAGATCCTATGTGATCAGCTATTCTTAAGATCGGTTCCTCACACTCTGGGTGCGCGATCAATTTTGCTTTCGGATGACGGATTTTGAGCCGGGTGATCTTCTCGAGACTGAAAATCTCGTGAACCATACATGCCCCGTTCCAGAGTAACATATCCCGGCCAGTTTTCTTGACCAGGTATCCACCCAGGTTTTTGTCCGGGGCGAAAATGATCTTTTGGTCCTTTGGCAGACTTTCAACTATCTTTTCTGCGTTTGAACTGGTGCAGATAATGTCGCTGAGGGCCTTGATGCCTGCGGAACAGTTTATGTAAGAAATTACTATATGATCAGGGTGTTTGTCGCGAAATTCCTTGAACAGCGGTGGAGGTGCTGAATCGGCGAGTGAACAACCAGCCTTGAGATCCGGAAGAACAACTTTCTTGTGAGGATTGAGAATTTTGGCTGTTTCGGCCATGAAATGCACGCCGGCGAAAACGATGAGATCTGCATCGGTGTTCTGAGCCTTCTGTGCAAGACCGAGACTATCGCCGATATAATCTGCAACGTCCTGAATATCAGGTTCCTGGTAGTAGTGTGCGAGAATAATTGCATTTTTTTCTTTTTTCAATCGCTCGATCTCATGGAACAAGTCCAGCCTGACGTCGATTTCCAGATCCAAATATCCAACATTCTCAACACTCCGTTTGGCTGCATCAATGTGCATATCTCCCATAGTATTCTATATTAATTATCTATTTTTTAAAAGAAAGTATATTACTATTACGGCTGTGGATTAGTGGACAAATCCTTTCCGTAATTTCTTTGAAATGATAAAATTACCTGTTTATCAACAATTCTCCACAGGCTATTAACAATCTGAAATCGTGTTCTGTTGCATAAACATACTGCTTTTCCACCCTGGTGCATAAAAACGGTCTTGTATAAATACACATCAAAAATCGGAGCCAATCGGTGTGAATTCACATAGAATAACCTGCCACTTATTGACGTCCTTTTTTCCTCCGGGTAGGTCTTCCCAATTTACCCGCCAACTGTCCCCGATTTTCACTAAGTGTAAACCCGGGTTATCCACTGATATTTTTATTTATCAACGGCTTTTGTGGATCATGTTTTCACAAGCTTGTTTCACAGAAAAAAGCACATCGCTCTTTTACCCGGTTTATTGTCTTAATCATGGTCAATATTTTTTCCTGTAACCCGCAATAAATAAGGTTTTTGGGAGGTTTTCCACAGTTTGTTCATAAACTTATTTCCCCTATTTTTGCCGTCCGTTTACAAATTCATTAAAAACCAAACAAGACGTTTAAACCGTTATGTCTATTATTCAAAACATCCGTGACAAAGCTGCGTGGATAGTAAGTGGTGCGATTGCCCTTGCCCTTATAGCCTTCATTGCACAAGACGCGTTCCAGGGAGGAAGCCGCGGATTATTCAGTGTTAATGCCACAACTATTGGTAAAGTCAATGGTAAAAAGATAGAGGTTGCTCCTTTCGAAGAAAGAGTCAAGATGATGGAAGAGCAATACCGCAACGCCAACTATCCTGTAAACGACATGATGCGCCAGCAGATCCGTGACGGGGTGTGGAGTGAATCTGTAGAAGATATTATCCTTAGCAAGGAATATGAAACGCTCGGTCTTTCTATCTCTGATAAAGAATTAAACGACATGTTGTATGGTCAGAATCCACCACAACAACTCCAACAACAATTCACAGATCCTAAAACTGGTATTTATGATGCAAACGCAGCATATAATGCTATCAAGAGTCTGAAAAAAGGAACCCCCCAATATGCAAGTTTCTGGGGTGAGTTTATCCCTTCACTTGAAAAAGTGCGTATTAAAGATAAATACCTCACACTTCTTGGAAACAGCAACTATGTTCCAAAATGGCTGGTTGAGAAAATGAACAATGATAACGGACAGGTTGCTAACATTTCCCTCGTTGCTGTTCCTTATTCTACAATTGCTGATTCTTCAATCAAAGTATCTGATCAGGATATCAATCAATATGTAAGTGAGCACAAAGATCTCTACAAACAAGAGCAGTCACGCACTATAGAATATGTATCATTTGATGCATCTGCAACAAAAGAAGATTCTGCATCTATCTACAGCCAGGTTGAAGCGCTGAAACCAGAGTTTGCTTCTGCAACTGATATTCCTGCTTTCCTTCTTGGTAATGCAAGTGAAGTTGAATATGCTGATATGTATGTTCAGAAATCAAAGATGCAGATGGTGAATGCAGATACGCTTCGCACCCTTGCAGATGGCCAGGTGTATGGTCCTTACCTGGATGGTGGAAACTATGCGATGGCTAAGATGATCGGTAAAAGAAATATTCCTGACAGTATCAAAGTTCGTCACATCCTTATCAAAACACAGGATGGTCAGTCTGGTCCGGTTAGAACTGACAGCGCTGCAAAAAAACTGATCGACAGTATCGTTGCCGCTATAAACACAGGCGCAAGCTTCGATTCAATGGTTGTAAAACTTTCTGAAGATGAGGGAAGCAAAAATACCGGTGGTGTTTATGATTTCGCTTCTACCCAGTTTTCAACTATCAGTAAAGAATTTGCTGAAACAGGATTTTATGGTTCTGTTGGTGAGAAGAAAACAGTGCATGTTTCAAACGCTCAATACGCAGGTTACCATTATATAGAAGTTCTGTCTCAGAAGAACTTTGAACCAGCTTACAAAATTGCATACTATTCAAAAGCAATTCTTGCCAGCGATGCTACAAGAAGCACGGCAAATGGTCTTGCTTCACAATTCGCAGCAGAAAGCCGCGACCGCAAATCATTTGATGAGAACGCGAAAAAGAAGAACGTTAATAAGTTTGTAGCTGCTGATCTGAAACCATTGGACTATACAATCTTTGGTCTTGGTGACAGCCGCGAGCTTGTGAAATGGGCTTATGATGCAAAACCAGGTGCAGTTGCTGAGCAACCTTATATTATTGGTGATAAATACGTTGTTCCTGCCCTCGTTGCAAAATACGATGAAGGTGCAATGTCTGCTGACAAAGCCAGACCTGTAGTAGAAGCTAAGATCAGAAATAGCAAGAAGGCTGAGCAGATCATCAAAAAGATCGGTACGCCAGCTTCTCTTGAAGCAGTTGCACAAGCAACAAGCCAGACTGTAACAAAAGCTGACAGCATCCGTTTCGGTTCACCAAATATTCCAAACATCGGACCTGAACTTAAGGTTGTTGGTCTTGCCTTCAACAAAGCACAGGCTGGTAAGGTTTCTGCCCCAATTGCAGGAGAACTTGGTGTTTTTGTTGTAAGACCTGACAACGTGTTCGCTGTTCCTGCACAGGGCGGTGATGTTGCTCAACAACAAAAAATGCTGCAACAACAGCAAAGACAATTTGCTTCAAGAATGATCCCTGAGATCATTAAGAAGAGCGCAACTATCAAGGATGAGCGCTACAAATTTTTCTAGGAGTCTTTTATCCCCGGTTGAAGTGGGACGGAAGAATGAACAATAAATCTTAACGCCTGTTTATGAGTAATATCGTAAACAGGCGTTTTGCTTTTTTGACGACGCAGTTATAAAACGGTAATTTTGCAATTATAAAAATGAGTGAAGAAATCATCAATAAGGTTGCGCAGAGTCCGCTGACAACTATATACCTGGAAACATTGT
>JBEVNF010000383.1:0-3497 GCA_040508255.1 Flavitalea sp. | reverse complement strand
CTGAAAACAATATTGGCGAAGCGATATGGAAACAAAATAACCTTATTCCAAAATTCCAATAATAAAACAGACATTAAGCAATGGATTGACGTTCTGGACAAACATGAAACAAGTACACCGCAAACGTCATTGAATATTGATTATGATCAGTACGCAATGGGAGAGGCAAACCTGGCCTGGGTCGATCAGATCACTGAAGTATTCAGCACAGATGGAAATGCATTGCAACACGCAAGCTTACTCATTGGCCAGATCTTCGAATCAGTAAAGAAAGAAAATTATGCAATCGGCCATTTGAAGTTCCTGATTAATGATAGCATCAAAATCAGTCTCACTTCCCCTGAAGATACACTGATCCCGATTGAGTTCAGGCGATCAGACTCTGCGAGATTGCTTATAAATATGCGGGTACAGGCTTCTCCTGACAATGTCACAAACCTGATCTCCCGCGCAATAAAACAAACTGAGTTGCAAACCGGTTGCAGAATTGTCACCGGTCACTCGTCAGCATTTCAACCGGGTTACCCTCATCCTGAATATAGGATGTAGCTCAAGCAACTGGTGTTCTTCGGGTTTACATAGCATTCCGGATCTGCTGAATTATATCCTCAGCCTTATCAACATTTTCAGGAGCAACTTTATCAAGAGCAGCGATATCCAGCGCGGGATCTTCTTCTCTTAATCTGAAGCTGGCTGCATTAAACATATTGTGAAATTCTGCATCCTCACAACTGATAACAAATTCCCTGTTATCCTGGTCGATCAGTTCGATCTTAATGATGAAGTCTTCGTAGTCAAGTGTTGTAACCTGTGAGTTTTTGTCCATGTGTATTATAATAAGTTAACAGGTCAGATGCACTTTGCGTGCCATGGTAACCCATCTGCAATCAAAACAACAGGAGACATACAACCGGCACAAGCACCAACGAAACCATTGAAGTGATACCCACCAGCAATGCTGCATTTTCTTCCTCTGTTTCCAATACAGTTGCAAAAACCACCAGGTTTGCAGCAATCGGAAATGAAGCCAGCAACAGCATGATCTTTTGTTGGTCAGGTTCGAGAATTGCCGGCCAGAAGGATTCAGCAAGCACAAGCAGCGCAAGAATGAGTGCGCCCGATATGTACCGGATACTGATAAGTTTGCTGAACATCTTCCAGGCAATATTTTTGAACTTAACACCTGCGAGCGTGATCCCGATGATCAGCATACCAGAGGCTGAAACAAGCCACCCGGCAACCGTACCCGCTGTCTTTGCAGCTTCCGGCAATTCCACACCTGCGGCATTCAAACCAATACCAACGGCGGCAGCGTAGATCGCCGGGATTTTGAAGATTTTTGCAAATGCCTGCGCAGCTGAAATTCCTTTGCTTCTCGAGGCAAGATAGTAGCCGACAGTATCACCATACAGAGCATTGCCAATGTATGCGCTGATCACCAGCGCTAACTTTTCTTCACCAAATAGTGCGGTTACTACAGGAATTCCAAACCAACCAATATTGTAGTATGAATAAGAAACACTTGTGATGGAAGGATCAATGTTATCCCGGGCAATTTTTCTGCCCCAGATTGCGGGCAAGTTCATCAGCATCGCAAGTACAAATATCATTGTGCCAGCTACTGCTGTTTCCTTTAAGTCCGCCTGCAGCATCTTTTCAATGATAAGCAATGGAATAAATACGAATAATAATAATTTCGAGATCCATTTGCTTTCAAGCTTCCATTTACGGGCGCAAAAAAAGCCGATCAGTATAAACCCATAATAGGGAAAAACCTTCTTTAATAATTCGGGAAGAACTTCCATTAGCTTAACCGGCTTATAATGTCATTTGTTAAAAGATCCACCTGTTCAACATTAAACCAGAGTGCATTCACATCGAGCTGTAATCCGAGTAAGGGATGACCGGCCGCGTATAAGTTATTATGCTGGTCTTTTGAAGGAGACAATACCTGCAAGGTCCTGGTATCGGCCAACACACCTCCTGCAGGATATTCTTCGATCAGTTCCTTTTCAAGTAGCGATCGGAGCAGAGGCATGTCATCCATTTTACTGATCAGCGCTGCAGGGCCGGCGGCGTTAACGATATAGTCTGCTTCCCAGGTTCTGTTTTCTGCATTCTTCAGTATGAAACCATCGTCTGTAGGCTCAATATCTTTGCTGTTTCCTAAAATCAGAAGCTGACCTGTTCCAAAAAGTTTCAGGATCTTTTCACCGTTTTCCAGCGGAATGGCATGTCGATTAACGTCCACAAATGTTTTGATCCATTTTGTGTACAACAATTTCTGATCTGCATTCAGCAACTGCCATATTGAATAAGCATCGTAACGCAGCGAATAAAGTATCTGCTGAAACCAGCTTTCACCTTCCTTTGCCTGCTTAAGATCTTGTGATAGCAGATCCCTTGCATCCTTTCCCGCGCGATCCTCCAGCTTCCAATCTATTTTCTGACCACTTGCCAACTCTGCTTCTTCCCTGAAAAGTCTGATAAGATCAACTACCCTGATTTGCCGACCGCGTTCGCGAATAATTTTCCGTATCGTTCCCAACGTCAGAACCTGGCGCTCATATTCTTTTTCCTTTCGGAATTGAACACGTGGCAGGTAGCCTTCCTTTGAAAAAAGACAGATCGGTCCTGCATGTCCGTTATTTACAAGCGAGATCACACTATCAATCGCAGTGAGACTGCTCCCGATCACTCCTACCCTTGCATTTTTATCACGCACCGAATTCAGCAACCTGCTGGTTGGCCACGGTGATGAGATATAATTTGCATGATGTTCGATTTCTCCAAATGCAGACGGTTGCGGATTCCCGGTTGCGAGTATCAGATAATCTGAAGTGAATTGCTGACCGTCTTCAGTAATCAGTGACCATTGTTTAGTGCTGCTGAGATCAGCATCATTTACAGCGCTTTTTATCAGCCGAACTTTAATGCCTGCCTTCTCTCCAAAACGCCTATGTTCAGATAACATCTGCGAAAGATATTCACCATATAAGGTTCGGGGAGGATAGCTATCCGGCCCAATGGTTAACCCGGGATAGCTTTTTTGTAGATCTTTTTCATGTGTTTGCATCCATTCAACGAAATGCATTGGTTCACCAGGCATAATGCCCATGAGACGCGCACGGGTATTGAGCAGATGTCCCGTTTCACCGGTGCCGTAGGCAAGACCCGGCCCGAAATCTGTTTTATCAAATAACAAAATTTCAATATCACTCTTGTTTCGGGAAACTTTGAGTTTAATGACCAATTGTATCAGGCAAGCCACTCCTGTAGCTCCTGCACCCACTATTGCTATCACGTGGGAAGACTCTTTTTGCATATGGGATAGAACCCATCAAATATTATCCCACAAAAGAACTGAGGTGAACTTGTCAACCTTTCATATGCTCATCATATTCCTCTTTTGAAAGTACCCTCGTACCCTGCCCTGCAACAAAATACCACTTACCATTCCTCTTGATGTAGGTTTCGGTCCTTATAACCTTAATTGG
>JBEVNF010000377.1:0-3438 GCA_040508255.1 Flavitalea sp. | reverse complement strand
ACATAAAGCCTGATCCTTGGGATAGGAAAATTGCCAATCGTTTGCGAAGGGATCGTATACCCTATCTGCAGATTTTTCAGACGCAGATAACTTCCATCTTCCACATACTGGCTCGAAGGAACATTGCTCGCGATCACATCATCATTATAAGTGAATCTTGTATACCTGTTGGAAGGATTTGATGGGGTCCAGTGATTGTTAAAATAATCGAGACCAATATTCTGAACACCTACAAAACCCGGAGCCTGGAAGCTTTCCAGCATTCTTGCCTGGTAGTTGAAAATCTTGTTACCATAACTGCCATAGAAATAGATATTAACATCAAATCTCTTATAAGATGCATCGAAGTTCAAACCACCATAAAACTTCGGTAACGGACTTCCAAGACTTGTTCTGTCAGTTGCATCGATATGTCCATCACCATTGATGTCTGCAAAATAGCGGTCACCCGGCGCCGTTACATTCTTCTGATAATACGGAAACGCAGAATTCTTTGCTACTGAAGCGGCGTTCAGCGCATCGATCTGTGCCTGGCTCTGGAAAATACCAAGAGACTGGTAGCCGAAAAATTCACCGATCGATTGACCAATATTTGTACGGCTGAACTGGTTCCATCCATTAGCATTCAATCCATCTATAACAACGAGGTTATCAATAAACAACAGGCTCTTGTTGATACTGAGCAGTTTGTTTTTGATGGTAGTGAATGTGAGACCCACACCAAAGTTGAAATCCTTGTTTACACTCTTATTATAGTTAATACCAAATTCAAAGCCCTTATTCTCTATCTCACCAACGTTCTGTGCAAGATTCTGGCTATAACCAGCCTGTGATGAAACGGGCAGGTTCAAAAGAAAATCCTGTGAACGTCTGATATAATAATCAACGCTTACGGTCAATGCACCATTCAGAAAGCCTGCATCAACACCAAAGTTGGTTGTATAATCCGTTTCCCATTTTAAACCCGGATTGGCAGGCTGAACAGGTGCGAGACCAGGCTGATAAATGTTATTGAATGAATACCCAAAATTGGTACCGGTTGCTGCAGGACCACCGGTTGAAAATAAATTCTGATACTGGAAAGGAGCGATCGGTGCCTGGTTACCCATTACACCATAACTTGCCCTGAGCTTCAGATCAGCCAGCCAGTCAACAGCATCCATAAAATTCTCGCCTTTCACTCTCCACGCAACTGATGCCGAAGGAAACACGCCGTACTCATTGCCAGGAGCAAACTTTGACACGCCATCCCGACGAACAGTACCAGTTATATAATATTTATCGTCGAAACGATAATTGATACGACCGAACTGGGAAGCCAGTGTGTTTGTAACCTGGCTACCTGTTGCTGTCAGGTTCTGAACCTGCGCTATATCACGCAAGGCATTATTGATCTGTTTATTTCCCTGTGCGGTGAGATACCTGTAAGTGTTTTTTTGAGCAGATACACCCGCTACGACATCAATATTGTGTTTGCCAAAAGCTTTCGTGTAAGCAAGCGTGTTTTCCCACAACCATTCGAAACTATTATTGGCACTTTGCGAATACAAAGCATCCTGGTTCGCACCGCCAAGACCATATTGCTCATCCCATCTCCTGTCTTCAGGTTGGAAAAAATAGCCTGAATAATCGCTGATGTTTACACCAAAATTTGTTTTGATCCTTAAACCCGGAATCAGCGTTGCCTCGAGTGAACTGTTTGCAAGCAGATAGTTACTCAGGTTTTTATAATCATTGTTTTCGATGGTATAGAGCGGATTGTTCCAGCTTTTTGTATAGATATTGATCGGATTATAAAATCCATAATTGCCATTACCATCTTTGATCTGGTTAGTGAGTTTGTTACCGGTAATGGTCGGGATCAGCTCAGTAAGTTGCTGAAGACCACCTGTACCAAATGGTGTATTCTGATCCTGGCGCGCGTACTTGGCACTGGTTTGCGATTTAAGCCATTTTGCAATCGAATAATCGATGTTCATACCAAGATTAAAACGTTTGAAGTATGAACCCTCCACAACGCCCTTATGACCATTATAACCAACAGAAAAAGCGGTCTGTACTTTATCACTTCCACCTCTTACACCAAGGTTATAGTTTTCTTTGAGACCAGAACGATAAAGCGCATCCTGCCAGTCAACGCTTACAAGCGAAGATGGATTGTTCCATTCAGGAAGAGGAGTAAAACTTCCCTGGGACGGGTCTGCGGTTACTTCCTTTACCAATGCACTGAATTGCTGAGCATTCAGCACATCATATGTTTTTGGTTTGGTCTGGAAAGCTGCCTGTGCGTCGAGGGAGACCTGCACACCGTCTTTGCGTCCTCTTTTTGTGGTTACGATCACCACACCATTTGCAGCACGAACACCATAGATGGATGCAGCTGATGCATCTTTTAATACATCTATTGATGCTATATCATTTGCATTGATATTATTAAGACCACCACTGATCGGGTAACCGTCCACCACATACAATGGTTCATTACCATTTGCAGCAAGACTTCCCACACCGCGGATCTGAACAGACACACCACCACCCGGGCGGCCATCATTATTAATCACCTGTACACCCGCTGCACGACCCTGAAGTGCCTGATCAACTGTATTCACGGGCACCTTCTCGATTGTCGCTGCATTGATGCTGCTTACTGAACCGGTGACATCCTGGCGACGCTGTGTTCCGTAACCCACTACCACAACTTCACCAAGTTGCGTAGCAGTACTTACGAGGCTCACGTCAAGCGTCATCCGGTTATTTACACGAACCTCCTGCGGTGTAAATCCAACTGCTGTAAACACCAGCGTGGAAGTTGGCGATGCTGAAATGCTGAATGTTCCATTTTCAGCTGTCTGGGTTGTTGCAGTGCTTCCCTTAACCTGCACGGTCACCCCGGCAAGAACAGAATCGCCGGATGAAACTTTTCCGGTTACTGTTGATTGAGCCTGAACAAAATTGGAAAAGATGAGAGAAAAGATAAGGACAAGAATAGATTTGCCTTTCAGATAGTTTGAGCTTCGGGGAGAGAATCTCCGCTGCAGCAAGCAATTTGGCATAGCAGTTAACATTTTGCAGCAAAGTATTTTGTTTTCAAATGTTGTAATGCTGATATTTTGACCGATGGTGATACTTTTTATGCATAAAATATCATCAGAAATATTGCTGCAAATCATCGGGCGCGCTAAATCAATTTAGCACTGGGATCCTGAACGATATTGCAAAATCTTTGCAACGCCATGAATAGAAATTTATGTATCGATAAGTGAACAAATAATCATCAGGCTAAAAAAGTATCATCACTTTGATGGTGATTTTTTCAGATCGTTTTCGAAGATGGTGAACGGATCTTTATAGTATTTTATAAAATCAGGAACGCTTGAATGGCCGGGAAAAGGCGCATAGTAATGAGTGGAGCTTTTTGTGTCGTTTCTCCAAACGAGC
>JBEVNF010000368.1:0-6020 GCA_040508255.1 Flavitalea sp. | reverse complement strand
CTTAGTCAGCTTTTTATATTACCACTTCACTGGTTTTACTTTGATGTATTCCTTCAAAAGTGGGATCATAAATGATCTCCACCCGTAATGCCTTCAATCCTGTCAATCCCTGCATATCATGCAGATCAAGTTTTTCGATCTGATTGCCAATATATCCTATCGACTGCAGATACATCAGATAATTCTGATACTCCTTAGCTTCTCTTTCCTGTGAATAAACAATTGAAAGTTTCCCGGGCTGTGTCAGCCGTTGCAGGCTGCCCTTTACCTGGGCTTTATCAATGCGTTTTTTTAAAATCTCATACCGGATGTTATATGCACCATCCACATCAAACTTCTTTTCATCCATACGGAAACGGATACTTACCGGATTACTATGTACGAGTATGAGGGAACAGATTTGTAGAGAACTTCTTTCGTTTGCCGGTATTTTTGCAACCTCATTTTCAATCTCATAACAAACCAGCAATTGCCATAACCGCAGGTTTTGCAGATACAAGGGATGAAACTCGCGGTTCTCCACCATCGACTGACCGATGTAAAGATTGTGTTCTACCCCATCGGTCTTATATTTCTCGAAATAATGCGGATACATTTGTTGCGCTGCGGCCTGGGCTTTTTCGAGATATTCACTCACCGTGGTATTGATCCGTTTTACTGATTCGTCGTACAACCTGCGGTGATCATGGTTCATATTTAACACCGGATCAAGGGAGGTGCAATAGGATTCTATCAGTGGTTTTAACTCGCCACCCGCAGATCTCAGGAAAGAAAAAACCGGATCGATCTGATCGTGAAAAAATTCCTGTACGCGATTGTCAGCCCCTGCAGAAAGCTCCAGCTGAAGTTCATCAATAAAATTATTTGTCCTGAACAAAAGGTCTTTATAAACAGGCAAGGGTGATTTTTGGCCGGCAGCTTCCAGCACATCTTTTGCGAAAGTCAATTGCCTGATCAGATCAAGTTGTATGGCGCGGTTACGTGAAGCAGATGAATCTTTTATGTCGGCCTGGCCATATAATGGAAACACATTCTCAAAAAGAATTTCTTCCATATCAACAGCATCCTTTTCACCGCAGCGTTGCCGCTCGAGCAGTTGTTCAGCGGCTTCATTGAAGCGCCAACTTACTGCAGGATGAATTGCCGTGCAGTTTGCCCGTATCAGAGCCTGTATTTCATTCATGATCTCATCATGCAAACGACGAATCGCATTTGCAAGCAACGGCAAAATATCCCGCAATAAATACGCTGACATACCGGTCAGTGTTCCGGCTTTGCCAGCCCCGAGTTCCAGTACGCCTATCAATTCACCGCCATAATATAGCGGGATTGCAAGATAGCTATGAATGCCGTTTTCGATGAGCGACTTCGAGATTGTGATATATTTCCCACCTGGATTATTTACATCTGCCATAATCAGGGGCTTACCCTCTCCTATGATCAAGGCAGATGCATGTTTACCAAAAAAGGTCAGCGGTGACACCTTATGTGAAGGAACTGCTTTTTCACCGAGACCCATTCCAAGCGGCTTTAAGAGCTCCCGCTTATGATCATACAGCATTACGGAAGTTCGCACTGACTCAATAGTCAGCACCTGGCAAAGATTGTTTTCTATACGACTTAGGATTTTCGGATCAACGAAGGCATCCCTGTCAAGCAGATCATATTTCAAAGCTGCTATCGCTTCTGATCTTGTGACATCAAAAAGCGACATGATGGTGAAACCTTCCATCCTGAAACTACCCGGTGGAATTTTTTCCTTCCAAAGCCTGACATCATCAAACCTTTCAAACAATTCTTTAAAATCCTCAGGTGTTAAATCTTTTGCCTTAGAGGTTGGCAACAATTCAACAAATCTTGCATCGATCTTTGAAAGGAATCTTTTGACTGCCCCTGTACGTTTATCATGAAAATCAAAATGAAGATCATGAAAAAAAGGAACGTTCACCTGGTAATGGGCATTCAGTACAGATATGCATGCGAAGATGTATAACATATCCTTGTCACGCATCGGAACACGAATATCATTGTCGCATGCCTCCATCAGGCTGTCAAGTCTTTTGGTAAGGTTGAAAAACCATGGTTTGAAAGCAATGCCTGCAGTTTTGTAATCGAAGTTGGTAGAGATTTCCGGAAAAAATGGTTCGAATAACAATTGAAGTTGCGGTTGATAGTCTGCCAGCTCGTCAAAGTTTTTGTGAGACTGCTTCAACGCCTCAAACTTATTTACTTCCTCGAGCACTTTTATCGCATGTGCTGCCTCGGAGGCATCATCGCTATTGGCCCGATTTTGCCACCAATCAAAAAGTCTGGAGAAATTAAATACCAGGTCAAATGGCAGACTGCCATCTTCGGTTAACCCTTCATTGTTGAAAGTGCGGAGGTAACTCATGTTGATAAGGATATACGCAATTTAAGAAATGTTCTGTTTGTAGCGGAAATTGAGATCGGTATATCAAGATAACAGGATTGAATAATTCATCAACGTCTGGTGCCTGTTCACCACACAGCCGCTGCAAGACTGCAGCGGCTGAGGGAGTCAATTAAGAATCTGTTCTTATCTAAAGAACTATTTTATTCAGCTTTAATACTCTTAACGGGATTTGCCAATGCAGCCCTGATGCCTTCAAAACTCATCGTTAGTATCGCAATCATGATAGATAATACACTGGCTGCAATAAATACCAAGGGACCAATAGAAATACGATATTCATATTTCCCGAGCCAACCATGCAGGAAATAGTAAGCGATCGGTGAAGCAATTATACAACTCAGAATCACCAGGGCTATAAAGTCGCGCGACAACAGCACCCAAACCTGGCCCACAGATGCACCCAATACCTTACGGATACCGATCTCTTTGGTTTTGCTTGCTGCTACATAGGCCGATAATCCAAACAGACCGAGACAGGAAATAAAGATTGCAAGCGAAGCAAAGATTCCTGATAAACGACCGATCAATGCTTCAGTTTTAAACTTATTTGCGTGTGCCTGATCCTCAAAATTATATTCATAAGGAAATGCAGGATTGTATTTGTTGAAGATCGTGGTCAGTTCAGCAAATGCCTGTTCCTTATTCTTTGATGTATTGAGACGGTACATCATCACACTATTGGGAACATTGTTCACAATGAACAAAGTTGGATCCGCAGCAGCGAATGGTGACAACATCAGAGCATCCTTTACCACACCCGTGATCACCCGTGTTCTGCCATCCCATTCTATCTTTTGGCTAAGCGGGTTCTTTAGCCTCAACCTTTCAATACCGGCCTGGTTGAACATGATGGCAGTTGTATCATTCACCGAAGTGAATTCGCGTCCTTCAGTCATATTCATTCCGAGTGTTTTGAAATAATCTTCATCTACCATGATCACGCCCATTTCAACCGTTTCATTTCCCTGCTTGCCGGGAAAGTTATCCAGGTCCGTATGCCAGTAAACATTTGTTGCAGGGCTGGATGCCGTTGTAACTGATGTCACCAAACCTTTCTGAAGTATTTCATTTTTTAAGGCAGTGTAGTTTTTACTCAGATCTTCAGACATCCAGGTAGTGATAAGACCTGAAAGATTGAGGCCAGTACTGCGGTTTTTTGCATGTTGCAATTGCTGGTAAATAATAAACGTACTAATGATCAACGCAATGGACGCACTAAACTGAAATACAAACATTGCCTTTCTTGGTAATGCACCACCTGCTATTTTTGTGGCTCCTTTCAAAACCTTTATTGGCTTGAATGATGACAGTACAAATGCAGGCCGGCTACCAGCCAGGACCGAGGTAATCACCACCCCACCAACCAGCAACAACCAGAATGAAATATTTGTAAGGGGAAGCTGTATCGCGGATTCTGCAAGCTGGTTAAACGGTTCAAGAACCACTCCGACCAGTATCACAGCAACTATAAATGCAAATGAAGTCTGCAGGAATGACTCTGTCAGAAACTGCACGATAAGATCTTTCCGGAGAGATCCTATCACTTTACGAACACCCACTTCGCGTGCACGTCTTTCAGACTTTGCAGTGGTAAGGTTGATAAAATTGATGCAGGCAATGATCAGCACAAGTAAACCAATGATCGCAAACATTTTGACGTATTGAAGAAAGCCCGCAGTATCTTTTCCGTTGATATAATTTGAATAAAGATGCCAGCGGTCCATAGCCTGTAGCGTCACAAACGAATTCATAGCATTTGTGCTGTTCTTTTCAGTATGCTCTATTGTACGCAGGCGTGAAGCTATTGAACTATACGAAACACCTTCCTTCATCTTGACAAAAATCTGCAGGTTGTTTGCACCATAACTTCCTGCGCGATTTTCTTTTATATAAGGATTGGTCTGATCAAGAAATGTATAGGGAACAAGGTATTTAAAATTGAATGATGAGTTCGCGGGAAGATCTTTCATAACCCCTGTGACCCTGAGGTTGTGTGCGTTATCAAAACGAATCATCCTGCCCATTGGCTCATCATTGCCAAACAAAGCCTTCGCTGTGCTTTCGGAGAGCACAATCGAGTAAGCATCATTAAAAGCCGCTTCGGCATTTCCTTTTACAAACGGATAACGGAACATTTTGAGGAAGTCCGGCCCAACGATACCGCCGGATTGTGAAATCTTAGTTTCGCCATTCATGAGACCATGTCCGCCCATCCAATCTGATTCTGCTACATATTCAATTCCCGGAATGGTTTTAAGTTCTTCAGCGAGCCTGAGGGAGGTTGTCTGAAAAGTAAGCGTATCGCCGTTTGCGTTGAAATTGCGCTGCACCCGATACAATCTTTCCGTATCTGGTATCGATTTATCGAAGCTAAACTGATGATATACCCAAAGGCCTATCAGGATTGCCACGGCCATCCCGATCCCGAGTCCGAGAATATTAAGGGCACTATAGCCGGGTGTTCTGAGCAGGTTTCGCCAGGCGATCTTCAGGTAGTTGCGGAGCATGTGTGATGGTTTGGTATTATGAGGACAGAACCTGTGCCAAGTCGGCAACAAACAGGAAATCAATAGATTACTAAGTCATGTATATACTATCCTGTCCGGAAGCGGACAAAACATGTATCAAACTGAAAAAGGTTAGTGCCGGGAACGCGCAACCAGCACCGATCCGATGAATCGCCTGTTTCTGAGGATAACTGATACCGCTTCACAGACATACTTCGACAAATATGACAGTAAAAATCAATAATGATCAAAATTCTACCTGCAACTATCCTTGTTTGTATGTTCTTCACCAATGCGTTGTCCCATCTTCGGATATTATGCCCATACCAAACACAATGGCGCAATCTGCAAACCAAGTGACACAATCAAAAAAGGAGATTTGATTGCTTACAGCAGAAACGTAGGTTGGACCACGGAACCACATCTTCATTTTGCATGTCTTGTTCCAGCTTTCGGTGAATAGGGAAGCGCACAAACATTGTTTAAAGTAGCCAGGCAAAGCTAGCCTGCTGATTGAAGGCGTGGAATACAAGCGTGATTATTAATAGAATAGCTGTGGAATAAAATTGTAATTTTCATCACAAAATTCAAACGATATGCCCGCAATCAACGAAGTTGTGATGCAGTTCAACGAACTCATCCATCAGCAAAAATTTCTCGAAGCAATCGATCAGTTCTATCATCCCGATGTTATTTCCGGCGATAACAGCAACCCACCAATAATCGGTACTGAAAAGTTAAAAGCCTCCGTTCAACATTTTATCGAAAACGCGACCATTCATAAAATCGAGATTGTATCCCTGCTGATTGAAAAAGATCTTTCAGTAACCAATTGGTTTTACGCATTTGATCATAAAGATCTTGGCAGCGCAGAACACCATCAGTTCTCGATGCAGCGATGGAAAGATAACAAGATCGTGCAGGAACAGCATTTCTACGCGGAATAGATATGCGCGGGCGGTCGTACTTGAAAATGAATTCAATGTTACCGGTAAATCGATAGGATTCCAGTTGATCACTCAATAATGTAATCTCGAGAAACACATAATCGACAGAACAATGAACTTAGAAACGGCCAT
>JBEVNF010000354.1:0-4568 GCA_040508255.1 Flavitalea sp. | reverse complement strand
TGTAATAACACACAATAACCGCCCTTCGCTCGCCTGGTTCGATCTTCAATATGCCGACCTGGATGCGCCTCCCGGTCTGGTATTTAAACCTCTGTTGAATGATGAAATAAAATTCAGTGGTCAACCGATCGCTCTTGTTATAGCAAATGATTTTGAGACAGCCAGGTATGCTGCAAACATTATGCATATTACTTACAGCGAAGAACCGTTCGAGACCTCGATTCACAGCAATCTTGATAAAGCCCGAAAGCCGAAAGCAGGGATGGCGACGCTATTAAAACCTCCCCCACCACCACCCACAGGAAAATTTGATGAAGCCTATGAAGCTTCATCAATTAAGAGTGATACTGAATATATTCATGCCCCCGAGCATCATAACCCGCTCGAACTTTTCGCAACAACAACAGTCTACGATGGGAAAGGGAAACTAACCATTTATGATAAGACCCAGGGCACAATCAATAATCAGTTGTTTGTTGCAAATGTTTTTGGATTGAAATTTAAAAACGTTAGAGTTTTGGCTCCGTTCGTTGGAGGCGGTTTTGGATCAGGACTCCGCCCGCAGTATCAACTCTTTTTATGTGTGATGGCTGCTCTGCATTTGAAACGCAATGTAAAACTGACCCTTGAGCGGAAACAAATGTTTTGGTTCCCACACAGACCGGAAAGCAGGCAACATCTGCGATTTTCAACTACTGACCAGGGGAAACTGACTGCGATGAGTCATAATACTATTTCTGAAACTTCCCAATTTGAGGACTACGCTGAAAAAGTTTCATCCTGGAGTCATATGTTATATCCGGCACCACATACAAAGTTTGATTATAAACTTGTTTCACTGGATGTTCCGACTCCATTAGACATGCGCGCTCCGGGTGGCGTTACCGCGCTGCATGCTATTGAATGCATGATGGATGAATTATCTTATAAAGCAGGTATAGATCCGCTCGAATTCAGGTTATTAAATTACTCTGAAATTGATAGTTCCACCGGCAAGCCATTTACAAGTAAAGCTTTGCGGGAGTGCTATTTACAAGGTGCTGAAAAGTTTGGATGGAAAGACCGGAACCCGGTTCCGGGGCAAACAAAAAGGGGCAACAAATTGATTGGCTACGGCATGGCCACCGGGATGTGGGATGCGTTCCAGTTTCCTTCAAGAGTTGAAATGATCATTGGTAAAGACGGAAAACTCCGGGTCAATAGTGCTGTCACCGATATAGGCACCGGAACCCTGACCATCATGACTCAAATCGCGGCCGATCAGTTGGGTCTGGCAATTGAGGACGTTGACTTTAGTTATGGCGATAGCAAGAAGCCGTTTTCTGTATTTCAGGGCGGTTCTGCCACAACATCTTCAACAGGGGTTGCGATTGTGATGGCGGCAAAGAAATTAAAAAAGAAACTGATCAGTATCGCACGGAAGATGCCCGATTCAAAATTCAGGTCGGTCGATGAAAGTGAAATTGTGTTCAGAAACGGCTCATTGATTTTAATAAACAATGATCAAGAATCTGTGTCTCTTACTGAGTTGGTACAAAATAATAACAACAAACCTGTGAGTGTTATTAATATGGCAGGTCCACACATGATAGATTTAAGGAAATACAGCCTGGCCAGTCATAGCGCTGCTTTTGTGGAAGTTGAAGTAGACGCGGAATTAAAGTTGATCACCGTTACCCGGGCTGTAACAGCAGTCGCTGCAGGTAAAATCATCAATCCGAAAACTGCAGGTAGTCAGATTCTTGGATCTATGATCTGGGGTATTAGCAAGGCGCTGCATGAACAATCGGTTATGGATGAGAACATCGGCAGGTATGTAAATACTAATCTCGGCGAATATCATATTCCTGTTCATGCTGATATCAATAAACTTGATGTAATTTTTGTAGATGAAAAGGATGATTTAATCAATGAATTGGGAACAAAGGGTGTAGGAGAAGTGGGGATCGTGGCTATGCCTGCTGCTATAGCAAATGCGGTGTATCATGCAACAGGAAGGAGGATCAACGATCTCCCGATACATTTTGACAAGTTGCTTGATTAGCGATAAGCTACCATAACCTGATTGTTCGAACACCATGACGCGGCAGTGTAATTACTACCTTGTTACCTGAAATCTTTTTCGGTTCGTCTGTCCTTCCGTCCAGTTCCACAAACTGAAAATGCATGAAACGCGAATTAACGGAGAAAGTAGTTGGATTTACCTTGCCCTCTGGGTTGTAAATTCTTAACACCGTAGTGTCCCCCGCCTGCTGCATGGAAGCAAGTTCAAAACCGGTGGAGTCAAGATTTACAATGCTGGAGAGAACCTTGTCCACCGCAGATCCCGGTCTGACCAAAAGCGGTTCATTAAATAAAGCCGCTTCCCTTTGAATTTCCGCTTCGTCCCATAAACCTTTGTGAGGGATCAATGAATAGTTTACAGAAGATCTACCTTCCAATTTGTAAGCATTGCTCCAAAGCGCAGTTCCACTATAAGCCAACGTTAACGAAAGAGGAAAATTCTGCGAATGTGAGTAACTGGTTGTATGGTCGGTGATTAAGGCAAGCCCGAAACCCGAAACACTATCTACAACATCGACCCATCGGTAAATGATGTTATTTTTTATACTATCCCATGAATTATAAAAAGTGCTTGCTAACCTGCTTTCAATCACATCAAATGGCGCATCTTTGAAAACCTTTTGATTTTGGAGTTGCAACGGAAAAGAAACATTAAGTTTTGCTGTATCAACATAAAAAGCCTTTCTTAAATCCTTCGGATCATATTCACCTTTTTTCTGCGCATAAGGATCGCCGATACCTTCACCATCTTTCCAATCTATGGTTACATTCATATCGATCCTCCGTTGCTGACTGGTAAGTGTAACCGATTGTTGAAACCGATGCTCCCGGGGTTTCCCGGATATTATCGCTGTAATGCGCCAGTCACCACTTTGTATGATTGAAACAGAATCAATACTATGATCTGATTTCAACAGCTCATTATGCGCCCATGAGTACCCTTGCATAGTATTGAATGGCCGGGTGTTCGAATTATCAACAAATTCCTTTTTGATCTCTTTTGAATAGATACTTGTGATTGCCCCTGCCTTACTTATCAAAAGCCGGTAAAGGTTTGTTTCAAGTTTAATGTCTCCATTTGGCAAACGACTTGCTTTCGCAGTATCGCTGAATCTTTTACTTACCTCTTTTGTCTTTTGTTTTAGTGTCTCCAGGGAAACAGTCGAATTCCTGCTCGTCTGCCTGATGATTTCATATTGAACAACACCCGTTGCAGGAACGTCTGCAAGAAAATTCAGAATAATAGTATTGCCATCTTTAGATGTGAACGACGGAGTAAGTTTAGTTTTATCGTCTCTCACGATATATCCCGATACGCTCGGTTCATTAAGACGAACACTTACAAATTGCCTTGCTGATTTTCCCGATGTATTGATTACGTTCACCCGATTTGAGTTAACCAAATCACCTGTTTGAGATAAGCTTAATTTTTTCAAAAACTTATCGAAGTTCTTCATCCAATTATTTACCCTGCCCGACCAGGCAAGAGGAACGATCCAGCAATCATGATGCTGCGCCAGCATCAGATTTCTCCAGGCTTCGTCAATCTCTTTTTTTGGCCATGGCACACCGAGATAGAGCTTTTCCAATACTGCTAATTTCTCAACCTGTAAGATCTTGTTTTCAGCCCGGCGCACCTGCTGCGCGGTTCTTTGTAATTCCTGTGAACCCCATACCAGTGCAACCTGCACATCTTCCTGCGAAAACTTCCAGTCTTCGGTAGGCGAACGGGCTATGTTTTCAAAATAGTTTCTCCAGGTCGTATATTTCGTCTTGAGTTCATTCTTTCCAAGCCAGGGGCCATTCTTCCAGCCGGCATCCTGTAAGGTCATCGCAATGGGTTCTCTTACTCCTATGGATCTTGCCTCATCGTAATATTCCCGCGAATTGATCCATGCTTCGGTTTGCCAGGTTGAATTCTTTTCAAGCCCTTCAGACGCATAACGGGGAACAGTTGACAGCTTTGATCCTTCTGCTCCTACCCAGTTCAATATCTCACCGCCATAAGCACGCGTATACCCGCCCCAACAGGTATTTGGGTTTTTCAGGGAAGCGTATCTGAAACCAAGTGAGTTAAGAATACCCGGAAGACAACTTGTAAAACAAGGTTCTTCAGAAGAGTAAGTATGAAACTGAACCGCGGGGAAATGTTCCCGCACTTTCTTCATCCCGTATTGAAACTGCCTGATAATACTTTCACCACTGATATTGAACAGATAGCTCTGACCATAAGCAGGACTTACATACTCAATGCGTTGTTGTATTGAAGTATCTGCCATCCATTTTGCAAACTCAGCATATGCTGAAGGCTCCCAGATCCGCACACTGTCCCAGGTCTCCGGCTCTATTTCAATATTGATCTTCCATTCAGGATGTTCACGTAATTGCTGGTTGATAAAACTTGTGTAGTTCTTAGGATAATGACCATAAGCGCCACCATGATACCCATCGATGAACCATGTGTTCTGTGCATTAAGATCAGATAACGAAATGAGGAGTATGCC
>JBEVNF010000347.1:0-4086 GCA_040508255.1 Flavitalea sp. | reverse complement strand
TTGAAGCAGATGCCGGCGGGTTGATTCTTGCCGGCATTAGCTCTGCATGGTCTTCCATATTATCAAACTTTACAGGTTGAGGTTTAAAGTGTTTCAAAACTTCTTTGTTAACTTTCGTGTTGCACAGATGAATTGATAATCATAAACACTCAGCCATGATACGATTTCTATGCCTGCTGATCTTCTCTGCATTTACTTTCAACCTCATTGCACAGGATGCAAACGATTTGTCCAATCTTGCAAAAATTCGCAAAGGCATCCGTTCAAAGCGTGTGAGCAGCTATGATACAACAGGTAAGAACGCGGATCGTCTGGAGAATATTCAACCGGGTCAGAAAAAAAAGTTGTTTGATGTGAAAGGTCCTGGTATTATCAATCATATCTGGATCACCATCGCTCCCGGTACCGATATTATTAAGCGTGATGATATTGTGATCAGGATGTATTGGGATGGACAAACTGTGCCTTCAGTTGTCTCACCGCTCGGATCATTTTTCGGACAGGGTTGGAATGAGGCATATCCTCTGTATTCGCAGCCTTTATATGCAGCGCCGGGCGGTTCCAAAGCGCTGGTATGTTATTTCAGTATGCCCTTTGAGAAAGGCGCCGTGATTGAAATAGAGAACCAGGGTGAAAAGAATGTTGAAGCTTTTTATTACTATGTGGATTACTACGAGGTTGATAAACTTCCTGCTGATCTGGGCAGGTTTCATGCCTGGTATAACCGTGAGCTTACAAAATCCAATCCTGAAACAAAGGGTGAAAATGAATGGGAAATCCTGGGTCCGGCAACTGCCAATAAAACAGGTGCTCAAAACTATCTTATTGCTGATATAAAGGGTAAAGGACAGTTTGTAGGCGTAAACTATTTTGTGCAAAGTCCATCACCAATGTGGTATGGTGAGGGTGATGATATGATCTATATCGATGGTTCGGTTTCACCTGTTTTACATGGCACCGGTACAGAAGATTATTTCAACACTTCGTGGAGCCCCAAAACAGTTTATCATTCACCTCAGTTTGGATCACCAAGAGTAAACACTACAGACGACGCATATCTGAGCAATGGATGGCTTGGCCGTACGCATGTATATCGGTTCAATATTTCAGATCCGATCTATTTTGACAAGTCTCTTAAGTTCACAATTGAGCATGGACATAATAACGCGCTGACGCTTGATCTTCGCACGGTGGCTTACTGGTATCAGTCCGTTGCTTCCGGTGTACCTGATGTGGTGCCTGCTTCTCAGAGACAGCCGATGCCTTTTATCTCACCTGTGGAAATTCATAAATGGAGAGATGCATGGAGAAAGGCAAATGGCAACAAGCCGGATGAATGGTAGTTTTAACCGCACACTTTCCTGTATCACTACCGCACAAGTTATGATGTTGCGAAATTCCTAATTTGATGAAAATCAATTCACTGCATTTCTGGCACTGCCTTTTCTTATGAAACTGGTAATAAACCAGATATTATGTTTCGTCATCAGCTGCTTATCGCCTTCAGGAATATGAAGAAATTCAAAACTTCATTTTTCATCAATTTTATCGGGCTTGCAACAGGTCTCGCATGTGCATTATTTATTTATCTGTGGATCGATGATGAACTCAACTTCGATAAATTTCACGCGAATCATAAGGAACTGTACCAGGTAATGGAACTTAGCAAGGAGAATGATGAGATGGTTGTGCATGACGGCACACAAGGTCTTCTTGCCGAATCAATGGCTAAAGATTTTCCTGAGATAAAATATGCTGCGGCGATCATGACCCCCCCCAAGATGCGCATGAAGATCAACCTGGTGATCCCGGGAAAAACGATCAACTCTGCCGGTGCTTTTGCTGGTCCTGATTTTTTTAAAATGTTTTCGTTTCCTGTGGTAGAAGGTAATCCTTCGGATGCACTGAAGGATCCCAACGGAATTGTTCTTTCAACACCTACAGCGATTGCATTATTCGGGTCAGCTGCAGGATCGATGGGTAAGCAGATGGAGTTTGAAATGCTTGGTAAAAAACATGCGGCTGTTGTAACCGGTGTTCTTGGTGAATTTCCGCACAACAGTTCTATGGAATTTGATTTTGTAATTGCTTTCGATAAGCTTTTGAAAGATGTTTGGCCAGGGGGAAAAAATTGGGGCAATACAGGTCCGCTTACTTATGTGCAACTGAAGGAAAATGTAGACGCGGATCAGTTCAACGCGAAGATCAAAACATATCTTAATAAATATGGAGAGGAGAGTTTTACGCTGTTTTCAAGATCTTTCGCTGATGCATACCTGCATGGCAAATATGAGAATGGAAAACAGGCCGGCGGTCGCATCGAATACGTACAATTCTTTTCAGTAATCGCGTTGATCATACTTGGTGTTGCTTGTGTCAACTTTATGAATCTCTCTACAGCCAGGGCTTCCAGGAGAATGAAAGAAGTTGGGATCAAGAAGGCTGTTGGATCTTCAAGAGGCGCACTTGTGTTTCAATTTCTGGTTGAAGCCATGCTGATGGTTTTAGTTTCACTTGTTGCAGCTTGTATCCTTGTAGCTATTTTTCTTCCGGCCTTCAATTCAATCACCGGAAAATTTATCGGGCTTAAATTCAATGGAAACTTATTGTTGTTGCTTGCGGGCACTGCAGTGATTACCGGAATAATTTCGGGAAGCTATCCTGCATTTTATCTTTCAGGATTTAATTCTGTGACCGTGTTGAAGGGCCGGCCAAAAAATTCAATTGGTGAGTTGTTCGCGCGAAAAGGATTGGTTGTGTTTCAGTTTGCAGTATCATTGGTGCTGATCATTGCGGTGATGGTTGTTTATCAGCAGATGAAGTTTGTTCAGTCAAAAGATCTTGGTTACGATAAATCATCGACAATCACTTTTGATAAGTCTGCAGCCATGAGCAGCAAGTCAGACGAGTTTATGTCAGAACTGAGACAGTTGCCAGGGGTAGTAAAAGCTTCCGCCCTGCAGGAGACAATGAACCAGGAAGGGAACGGCGCATCCACTTATGGGATCAGCTGGCCGGGCAAAGCTGAGGATGCAAGGATTGATATAGCAGTCAGGGCCACTGATTACGATCTTGTACAAACCATGGGAATGAGGATGGTTGAAGGCAGAGCCTTTTCGCCGGAATTTGGAAGCGATAGTTCATCCGTGATCTTCAATGAAACTGCCATTAAGATCATGAACCTAAAGCAACCGGTTGGTACTAAGATCAGGATGTGGGGTGAAGAGAAAACGATCATTGGAGTAATAAAGGATTTTCATATCTCGTCACTGCACGAAGCGATCCAGCCGACAGTAATGACCTATCGTCCTTCGCAGACAGCGCTGATCGTTGCCCGAATTGATCTTAAGAACCAACGTGAAACACTTGCCAGGATCAATACCCTTTATACAAAATGGAACCCGGGTTCACTGTTTAAATACAACTTTCTTGATGAAGAGTTCCAGGCGCAATATATTTCCGAACAACGTGTATCCGTGCTGGCAAGGTATTTTGCAGGCATGGGTATACTGATCATGTGCCTTGGCTTGTTTGGACTCGCTACATTCAACGCAGAAGTGAAAGCAAAGGAGGTAAGCATACGCAAAATACTTGGAGCCTCTGTTACTTCGGTGGTTTATCTGCTGTCGAAAGATTTTTTCAAACTCGTCCTGGTCTCGATATTAGTTTCCTTCCCGGTTGCATGGTTTGCAATGAATAAGTGGCTGAATGGGTTTTATTATAAGATCAGTCTTGGAGCGGGTGTGTTTTTGGTTGCATTGCTCTCAATATTGATGATCACCGTTCTTACGATTGGCTTTCAGTCATTGAAAGCTGCTATTGGTAATCCGGTCAAGAGTTTGAGGGACTAGCAAGGGATAAGCGCTTGCTATCGGTGATCAGCCACTTTAAACCGCTGCCAACAATGAATAATGCATTGAAGTAATACAACCCTGCAGTCAATACGATCAGGCTGTATTCATTATTTGGCATCGGAAGATTTATTCCAAAGATCTTTTTCTGGAATACATATGCATGCGCGAGCCCCAACATCAACAACCAGATGCTTTGTTGAATTAGAATGAGCCTCGCCTTTGCTTTTACACC
>JBEVNF010000331.1:0-4142 GCA_040508255.1 Flavitalea sp. | reverse complement strand
GTTATTCAGCAACAATTCATCTGCCGAGATCGGCCAGATATATTGCTGCCCGGTTGGCTGCACCGGTGTTACACCTGGCTTCGGAGGTAAAGGCAACCCCAGACGTGTGAGATCAACTCCACCAAAACCTTCGCCAAGCAACTCAATTCTACGTTCAAGTAAAATTGCATCAGCAAGTGCAGCAGCATCAGCAAAAGATCCCGCAGTATAAACCGCGGCAGCATCTGATCTTCCACGCACAGCGTTCAGAAGATCAACTGCACGCTGATCAACTGTATTTGTTGAACGTGTAATTGCTTCCGAAAGATTAAGCAATATCTCTGAGTATCGCATTACCGGTGCGAAGTCTGTGAACGTACTCGCAATTGCATATTTTGTAAGGTAAACCCTTGTGCCAACAGTAGCAGTCATTGTTCTTCTTCTGTCTGCCGTTGTCCATGCCGGATTGCCTACGATACCAGAACCCAGCAATGAATATTCAGCATTACCACCATTGCCACCATTGCTCGTCGGAAATCCATAATAATACCCAAGCTGATTTTGTGTTCCAGGTGTTTCAACTGTTGAAAAAGGCATTGAAAGAATTGATTCATTGCTTACAAAAGGTGTTCTGAATACAGCGGTGATATCGGGTTGCAGAGCATGAGGCACACCAGTTGTTGCAGTGAATGGAGCCGTAGCGGAAACTATTTTGTCTGCTTCTGTTACCACATCAGGGTAACGTTGCATGCTCAGATATACACGCGTTTTGAATGCGATAGCAGTATTACGATGCCCACGTGTCGTGTTTAATGTAGCATTAGCATTAGTTAATGGAAGATTAGCTTCTGCGTAATCAAGATCGGCAAGAATCTGCGTATACACTTCAGCAACAGTACTACGCGCAAGCGCATAATCGGCCTGTTGCGTATTCCCTGTAAGTCTCAGGGGCACACCCGGCTTGCTTCCGTTTCCATCCCAGAAAGGACGTGCATATAATTGCAGCAATGCATAATATGACATTGCTCTCACGAGCCTTGCCTCACCCAGGTAATTGTTTGATAATGTTTCGCCAACCACTGCAGTTCCCTTGGCAGCCATCCCATCTACAAATACATTACAAAGATTGATCACAAAATAGGCCCTTGACCATAAAGCAAGGACGCTGTTAGCAGAACTGTTACTTGGCGTATAGTTCCAGATATCGAAATTGGTTACAACGTTGGTCCGGAGATTCTGAAAATCAGCACCACGTACATCATTGTAAATCTGGTACCGGCCGCCGAACATTCCGGCATTCTTTAGTGACGCATAAATACTTCTGACCTGTCCCTCGATGCGATCCTTTGTATCAAAAGCAGACTGATCTGAGATCTGGTTGGTGGGCACCGGTTCAAGACTATCCTTGTAACAGGATGTCGATTGAAACATCGCAGCTCCTAGAGCTATATATAATAATGTCTTTTTCATTTCACTTTGTTTTAATTATCAAGGTTTGATTAAAAGCTCAGGTTCAACCCAACAGTAATTGTTCTTGAGTTACCAATCGTGTTTCTGTCTACACCAAAGTTTGCGGCACCATTACCGTTTGATGAAACTTCAGGATCAGGACCAGGATAATCAGTTATGATCCAGAGGTTATTACCTGCAACATAAAATCTTGCATTGCTGATCTTCGATTTGGTAAGCAAAGATTTTGGAAGATTATAACCAAGCGTGATTGTTCTGAGCTTAACAAAATCACCTTTGAACACATTCATATCAAGTGGAAATGAAGAACCATTCGAAATATTATCACCAAAGTATGGTTTTGGAATATTTGTCTGGTCGCCTGGTTTTTCCCAGGCAGTCAATACTTCTGTTGAGTTATTCCAGAAACGCTGATCAAGCAAACCTGCATTCGTTCCAAAGTAAATATATGAACCAAACTGGTAGGTGAACAAAGCATTCAGATCAAAATCCCTGTAACGGATAGTGTTATCAAAACCACCATAGAATTTCGGTTGTGTATTCCTGTAAGGAATTGCATCAGCAGAACTTACACTTGGAGCAACTGTTCCATCAGCATACGAAAAACGGAACTGACCCGTAGGTGCAACGTTCTGAAAGAAAACCTGCTGACCATCTTTATTAATAAAGATTCTGCGACCTGTTGCAGGATCAACACCAGCTGTTTGTGTCACAAACAACATACCTACCGGAAATCCTGGTTTGGTAATGCTTGGATTTTCAAGTCCGCCGGTAGATGCAACAATCTGCGCAAGCCCATCAGTAAGTGATGTTACCTTATTCTTGTTGTAAGAAAAGTTCAATGAGGTGTTCCAGCTGAAATTCTCTTTCAACACCGGTGTTGCATTGATCGTGATCTCCAGACCCTTATTGTACATAGTACCAACATTCTGCGGTATGCTTGTTGGCAAACCAGCAGATGGAGGTTGTGGAACGTTCAGCAACAACCCATCGATATCATTGAAATAATAATCGATCTCTGCAGTGATACGATCATTCAGAAAACCAAAGCTGATTCCCGCATCTGTTTTATGACTTGTTTCCCAGCTAAGATCTGAGTTACCTGCCTGTGCAAATACATTGGTACCATTGCCACCATACAAACCTGAACCAAACAGTGACAATGAAGCAAAGTTGCCAAGGCCACCGATGTTACCAACCTTACCATAACTACCACGAACACGGAATGAACTGAAAATCCTGTCAAGCTTTGAAGCTGCCCAGAATTTCTCCTGTGTGATCTCCCAACCTACAGAAGCACCAAAGAAAGTACCGTACTTTCCATTGATACCAAGTTGTGATGCTCCATCACGACGGATATTACCACTAAGGAAATATTTCTTGTCGAGGTCATAGGTAAGACGTCCAAATTCAGAATAAAGATAGTTTTCGCCTATCCCGAGCCCTGATGTATTCGGCGTGGTCCAGTTACCCTGGATATTGTTGAAGAATGGATCTGTTGACTGAATACGGTTCAATCCATAACTGCTCTGAGTTGATTTCTGTTGTTCGATACCACCAAGCAAACTGAATGAATGACGATCGGCAAACGTATGATCAAACTGAACTGTATTGGTCCATACCCATCTTCTGTTCTTGTTGAAGATTGCAGATACAGAACCGTTTGTTGCGATACCGTCTCCTGAGATCGGGCTCCAGTAAATATCATTGTCAACAAGAATATAATCGATACCATATGTACTTCTGAGTGTTGCCCACTTAACCGGCTTTACCTGGATAAAGGCATTCGAAACAATGTGATTCACTTCGCTGTTACTGCGATTCTGATCGAATGAGATCACAGGATTGTTGAAACCAACCTGTCCCTGCCTGTTATTCATTACACCGATAAGAGTTCCGCTGTAATTGTAGGTGCCATCATTGTTGTAAGGCGAAACGTTTGGCGCTGTAACCTGTGCGGTACGACCAAGACCTGCGGTAGAGAATGCATCACCAAGTGAGCCGGAACTTGTAGCAGAAAGGTTATCTTCTTTTGAGTATTGAAGTTTAACTCCCATACTCACCACCTTTCCAATCTTATGATCAATGTTCGCAAGAATGGACATTCTTTTGTAATCATTTTTCTTCAGAATACCCTGCTGATCTGTGTAGCCTGCAGATAGGTAGTAACTGGTGGCATCATTTGCACCCGATACGTTTATCGTATTACTTGATGCAAAACCCTGGCGATATACAACATCAGCCCAGTTGGTATTGATTGGATTGCCATCAGGACCATTTGTAAGAGCAAAATAACTATTGTTATTCGGTGTCGAAGGATCATCATTATAAGTTCCGGCATTGCGCAAAGCCTGATTCTTGTAATCGGTATACTGAAATGCATCCAGCAATTTTGGAAGACGCTGAACATTGGTCCATCCCACCCATGAATCAAGTGATACTTTAGCTTTACCCGACTTGCCTTTCTTTGTGGTGATGAATACAACACCATTTGCCGCCCGGCTTCCATAGATCGCAGAAGCAGCTGCATCTTTCGCGACATCGATACTCTCGATATCATTTGGATTTAATCCACCCAGTGCGTTTGCAGCAGCATTACCTGAACTGAAATCACCAGTGAATGATGGAACTCCATCGATCACTATCAATGGATAGGATGAGAGAGAAATGGAATTTGTACCTCTGATACGAAA
>JBEVNF010000238.1:0-5468 GCA_040508255.1 Flavitalea sp. | reverse complement strand
ACTGCTAATTTTATTTGCAAATATAATAGAACTTATTTAGATTTGTCAGACAAATAATTTGAAACAGATGGATTTCATGTCCACCATACAAGATTTTGTCACCACAGCCGGTTGCCGCATCACTTACAAAAACGAGAAAGATGGCATCCTCAGGGTCGACAACGAACCAGACGGCATCCACAACCTGATCATCGGTATTGCCCCTCCTATTCTGATCATGGAACATTATCTCTTCTCATTCAAGGAAGATAATACCTCCATGTTTAAGCAGCTGTTACAGAAGAACCGCGATATGATCCATGGCGCTTTTGTGATCAGCGAAGATGGCAATAAAGTACTGTTCAGATACACCATGCAGCTTGAGAACATCAACTACAATGAATTTGAAGGCGCGCTCAATTCACTTGGTCTGTTACTCAGCGAATATTATCAACAAATAATCAGTTTCTCTAAAATGTAAAATTATGAACCTGTTTAAAAGAATATTCCGGATAGGACAAGCAGAAATTCATGCCGCAGTTGAAAAAATGGAAGACCCGGTCAAAATGACCGAACAGGGTCTCCGCGAACTGCGCGACGATCTTGCAGACGCCACCGAAGCATACGCCAAAGTGAAAGCCCTCGCGATCCGTACGGAAAATGAGCAGGCTGTTTGCCAGAAAGAATCATTGGGATACGGAGAAAAAGCCGTACTCATTATGCAGAAAGCACAACATGGCGAAGTAGATATCGTTAAAGCCGAGCAACTTGCCCGCGAAGCGCTTTCGCTCCGCAGACAATACTATACCGATGCTGAAGATCTTGGCAACCAGGCGCTCACGCACCAGGAAAGTGCGCAGCAAATGCTCAAAAACATCGAGATCCTGAAGGAAAACCTTGCGAAATGGGAAAAAGAACTCAAAACGCTGAAGGCCCGTGTAAAAGTGAGCAACGCGACGCAGCAGGTGAACAAGCAACTGGCGCAACTGGACACAAACGGAACGATCGCGATGCTTGAACGCATGAAAGAAAAAGCCGCCGACCAGGAAGCGCTTTCACAAGCATACGCCGAGATCGCGCATGACAAACACGATCTGAAAGACGAACTGAATCGCGTATTAAAAGACGATTCTTATTCAATTGATAAAGATCTCATCGCAATAAAAAACAAATTGGGGATGGGAGAGAAACCGGGAAATTAATTATGCAACCCGCGCCGCGACTATTACTTTAGTAAGCGCATTGCCAAAACCAGACTGAAATATGACAGACATCGTCAACCTTTTATTTCATCCGATTGCCAATGGCATCATGACTGTTCTTACAGGGCTCACGGCGCTGTACTGGATCTTCACGTTTTTCGCGGGTGACTTTCTTGGTGACATGGATTATACACCGGAAGTTGATACCAGCATTGATGTTGATACCGATGCGGATCTCGACCCGGGCGAAACAGGATCTGAACAATCATTTTTTTCAAAGGCAATGCAGTTCATCAATGTTGGTAAAGTACCCTTCATGATCGTGTACAGTGTGTTCAAATTCATTGCATGGATCATCACACTTGCCTCTTCGATCGTTTTACAAACCGCTGCCTGGGGCTGGAAGTCTGCATTGCTGCTGATCCCTATCATCGCAATCGCTTTTCTGTTCACCCGCTACGCAACAAAACCACTTGTAAAGATGTACAACGCAATGGGATATAACGGCGAAGAAGCGCATGATCTTCTTGGCCGTATAGCAAAAATGAGATCATCAATTGTAGGCGACAAAATAGGCGCAGCAGAGATCATGATCAAGAACGACCTGCTGCGTATCAATGTAAAAAGTAAATCGGGTCAGCAAATAAATTACAATTCTGATGTAATGATCGCTGATGAATCAAAAGATGGACGCTACTACTATGTGGTTCCTGAGATCACACTCAATAATGTTCTTTAACACATTACCAACCTTGCAGAAAATCCGACACTTACTCTGATCATATAAAACACAAACTTCATCCTTAATCATTAACCATTAACCTGCTTCACTATGGGATCATTTTTTGACGGACTTGGCGGCATCACCCTTCTTATCGTCGGAGGTGTCGCGTTTCTTATCTTTATTATTCTTGCAGCCTTCGCAAGCTTTTATAAAAAAATACCACAGGGTAAGGCGATCGTTCGCACCGGTGTTGGTGGCGGAAAGGTTGCATTTAACCAGGGCATGTATGTAATCCCGATCCTTCACAGGATGGAGATCATGGACATCTCTGTAAAGAAACTTCAGATCAACCGTATGGAACACGAAGGTTTGATCTGTAAGGATAACATACGCGCCGATATCAAGGTGGCGTTCTTTGTACGCGTAAACAAAAGTGTTGACGACGTATTGAGTGTTGCGCAGATTATTGGAACCGAACGTGCATCAGATGTTGATACACTTACAAACCTTTTCGAAGCAAAGTTCTCTGAGGCTTTGAAGACTGTTGGTAAGAAGTTTGAATTTATCTCTCTTTATGAAGCTCGTCGCGAATTCAGAAATGAGATCCTCGATATTATCGGTACGGACCTGAACGGATATATTCTTGATGACTGTGCGATCGATTATCTCGAGCAGACAGAAATGAGATTCCTGAGTCCGGGAAATATCCTTGATGCGGAAGGTATTCGCAAGATCACTGAACTTACCGCTGCACAGAATATAAATGCCAATCAGATTCGTCGCGACGAAGAAAAGGTGATCAAGAAACAGGATGTTGAAGCGCGTGAAGCGATCCTGGAGCTGGAAAGACAACAATCAGAAAAAGAAGAAAAGCAAAGACGTGAAATAGATAACGTTCGTGCACGCGAGCATGCAGAAATTGCAAAGGTGCGTGAAGAAGAAAGATTGAAATCTGAAACCGTTCGTATCAAGACTGATGAAAGTCTCGCGGTTCAGGAAGAAAACAAACTCCGCCAGATCATCATCGCTGCAAAAAACAAACAACGCACTGATGCGGTTGAAACTGAAAGAGTAGAAAAGGATCGCGCACTTGAAGCAACAGAGCGCGAGAAGATCGTGACACTTGCACAGATTGAAAAAGAGCGCACAGTCGAAATTGAAAAGAAAAATATCCAGGATGTGATCCGTGAGCGTGTGAAGCTGGAAAAAGGTGTGGTTGAAGAGCAACAAAACGTCAAGGATATAGAATCATTCCGCGCAGTTGAGCGTGAGAAGAGTGTTGGTATCACAAATGCATCACGTCTCGCAGAAGAGAAGCTGATCTATACTGTTAAGGCTGCTGAGGCCGATAAAAAAGCTGCTGAAGAGCGTGGTAAACAAACCATCATCGATGCAGAAGCTAAGAAAGAAGCCGCATCGAAAGAAGCTGAAGCACGTAAGATCCTTGCTGAAGCACAGGCCCGTGAAGATGCAACGCTTGGTCTTTCTGAAGCGGAAGTAATGATCGCTAAAGCAGAAGCTGCTGAGCGCCAGGGTATGGTTGATGCAAGCGTTGTTGAAAAGATGGCGGATGCAAGACGCAAACAAGGTCTTGCAGAAGCTGAGGTTACCAAAGAGAAAGCCTTCGCTGAAGCTTCCGGTATCGAACACAAGGCTGATGCAATGAAGAAGCTGGATGGCGTTGGTAAAGAGCACGAGGAGTTCAAGTTGTTGCTTGCGAAGGATCGTGATGTTGCGCTTGCACAGATCAATATTCATAAGGATATCGCAGTGGCGCAATCTGAAGTACTTGCAACGGCACTCAAATCGGCCCGCATCGATATCGTTGGTGGTGAAACCATGTTCTTCCAGAATATCGTTAACCAGATCTCAAATGCACGTGGCTTTGACAGGTTGATCGATGAAAGTGCACATGCTACTGATATCAAGAATGCATTGCTTGGTGAAGGAGATGAAAACCTTGTTGACCGTATCCGTGGGCTTGCGCAGAAGTATAATATCTCTTCAAATGATATTAAAAACCTGACTATCTCAGGACTGCTTATGAAACTGCAGGCAAACAGCAGCGATGCGGACAAGAGTTCAATACTTGATCTGAGCAGGCTTGCCAATAGTCTTGGATTGGGTGGAAAGAAATTGGGATAATTCACAGTTCATTTTACTTTTTTTGAAAAACAAAGATTTTGTTTAAAAGAATTCTTTGAAACAGAATCTTTGTTTTCTGAAATCCTGAAATCAACCCACCCGGGGATCAAAACCACCGCAGTATGGCAGACAAAACCCTCGATTCCGGCACCTACGAAATTATCCGGAACCGTCTTAACGAACAACGCACGGATCTTGCAGCACGCCTCGCAAAACTAAACGCAGCGCGCCACGAAATCTTTGCGGCCAATGGCTTTGAGCTGATCGCGAACCATCGTATCACCACCGAGAATCACGGTGAGGCACGTGGTATTCTTGCGCTTGGCAATCTTTGCATCTTTGGCTATAATGTTCATTTCGGTCTCAGGGAAAATATAAAACTGAGTGATGTATTCAGCGTTTACAAATTTTACAATGATCATTTCGAGCCACAACCGCTTACGCTGATCAATGACGAAAACTTTGTAGCAGACTTCACCAATCTTTACAAATACTACAGGGATTCAATCTTTGCCAAGTTCTACACAACGAGCAATTACCTGTACATGATCTTCCAGACCAGCAAAAATCCGGAAGACAGAAAAGCATTCAAATGGCTCATCAAAAACGATCACTTGTCATATATCGATGATCGTAGTGTACATGAAGTAAGAAAAGCCGCACAGCACGATTTCGACTGGAACAAAACCACGCTTGAAGACAGACGTCTCGGCGTGCATCCCCATATCTCCATCCTCGATAAAGTATTTATCGAAGCGATAGGTGGAGACATCACTTTCAAAATAGAAAACAACACAGCAAGCGGTCGTGGTATCTATCACGAACCGGTTCTCAATAAAGATCAGCAGCTTGATGATGCTGACTATTACTATGCTGATCTCGGCAACCTGATCGCCATCAAGATCAAACCTTACCAGGAAGAAGAACGCGGATTTATCTTCAACATCAGAACGAGAGAAGTAAAGCCGATCAAAACCCTACTGGATGCCGGCATACTGTTGCCAGACAACCAGGGTGTGATCTTTCCAAACGGATATTATTTACAGAATGGCGACTTCAAACTGTTTGAATCTGATCTTTCCGGTCTTGAATTTATCAAAAGCATTCCCTCACCAAATGGTGAAGATATTCTGTACGTGTTTTACCAGGCGCGCTCTAACACTTATGTATTGATGTCGTACAACATCATCGTACAAAGTGTTGAAACGCCGATCATTTGTAATGGTTTTACCCTTTTTGATGATGGCAAGCTGATCTATTTCAGAACAGAACAGGAAGCAGTTCGTCATCATCAGGTACAGATCTGGCAAACACCCTACACAGCTGTATTGAAAGAAAACGCAGAGATGCGTGATAATGTATTGTATAAGATCGGCAACAAGGACATAGTAAGCGCGATGTCGGAAAGCCAGGAGATC
>JBEVNF010000231.1:0-7752 GCA_040508255.1 Flavitalea sp. | reverse complement strand
GATCGATATCGGCGGGCAGAGTACGAGGCCGGGAAGCGAGCGGGTTTCAGCGGAAAAAGAAACCGAACGGGTTGTAAAGCTGATCAGTGTTTTGCATGCAAATTTTCCAGACCTGATCATTTCGGTTGACACATATTATGCATCGGTTGCAAAGGCTGCAGTATATGCAGGAGCATCTGTGGTGAATGATATCAGCGGAGGCATGATGGATGCGAATATGCTTGACACTGTTGCAGCATTGAGGGTTCCATTTATCTGTACTCACATGAAAGGTACTCCTGACACCATGCAGATCGATCCGGTTTATGAAGATGTTACGCTTGAAGTGCTGGATTTTTTTATACACCAGGTAAAGCTGTGTAACCGTGCAGGTATAATGGATGTGATCATTGATCCGGGTATCGGATTTGGGAAAACAATCGCACACAATTTTGAATTGATAGAAAAACTTGAAAGATTTTCAATTCTTGATAATCCTTTGCTGCTGGGCGTTTCGAGAAAAGGATCTATATATAAAACTTTGGGCACTGACGCTGCAGGTGCACTGAATGGCACGACTGTTCTGAATACCATTGGTCTCATGAAAGGAGCGGCGATCCTGCGTGTTCATGATGTAAAAGAGGCCATGGAGGCTGTAAAACTGGTAAGTGCAGTAAACAGAAAATAAAAAGGGTTCACAATGATTGCGAACCCCTTCCTTATATTTTTTTCCGAAAAAAATTATCTCGGGCGTTGTGCCGGCGGCATTGGAGCACCAGTTGGTTGTTGAGGAAGATCCTTAACATCTACAACTTCGATGTAGAACATCAGGTTGTCATTTGCCTTGATTGGTCCGCCTGGTCTTGGATTTGTTCCATAACCCAATGACGACGGGATATACAGATAACCCTTTCCACCTTTTTTGAATTTTTGAACACCTTCAAGCATACCCTGAACCGCACCTTGTGAACCTGAAAGGAACTCAAATGGTTCCATCGGGTGTTTCTGGAATTGTTTTGTGCTGTCGATATTTGAATCAAAAAAACCACCACCAATTACATTACCGGTGTAACGTATTGAAACGATCTTTCCTGAATCAGCCATTGGACCATCACCTTGTTCAGTAACCTGAACATAAGTTCCAAATCCAACTTTCTCAGCGGTGATCTTTTTCTCAGCAAGATATTTCTGGATAGCTGCATCATCCTTTACAAGCTGTGCTTCTTCTTTTTTCTTCATCGATTCCTGGTAAGCCTGTGACGCGGTTGCTTCATCTTTTGCGCGTGCTTCTTCAGACAATACATCAAGCACTTTAATACCGATAACGATCTTATCGCTCTTGGTCATGAACGGTGGCAACTGACCACCCTGTTTGAGCAGGCTGTCAGCCTCGAGAATGATCTGCGCACTGTCACCTTTGCGGAGCATCATAAACACTTCAGCAGGGTTATAGCTTGGCGGAACACTGTCAACCGGCAGATAAACCGGGATCGCATCATAGGATGTTCCAAGCAATGAATCCTTGGTTCCCTTGCGTACATTCTGAACTACATGGATCTTCAGAAACTGTCCCTTCTGAGCAGCCAGACCTTTACCATCAGAGATGATCTTATAAAGAACACCACTTTTTGTTTTCTTAAAACCGCCACCAGAGCACGAAGCCAGTAGAACCAATGCCAGGGCGCTAAAAATAACCGACGCTGTTTTTTTCATTATTGTTTATTGTAATTGTGATGCGTTTTCTTTCATTGCTTCAATAAAATGCTGAACTGTTTTTTCAAGCGTCTCACTGCTACGACCACCCGAAGCATTGTAATGGCCCCCTCCTTCAAAATACTTGCGTGCAAATGTATTCACGTCAAAGTCACCTTTGCTGCGAAAACTCCATTTTCTTTCTTCATCACGATCTATCACCAGCGCAGCCATTTTGATACCCATGATGCTGAGTGGATAATTCACGAGTCCCTCGGTATCACCAGTCTTGATCTCGTATCTCAAAAGATCTTTTTTAGAGATAGCGATCACGGCAGTATTGTATTCATAGTAGATGTCCATCCTGTTCAGAAGTACATGTCCAATAAAACGTAGCCTGTTCTCATGATAGCTGTCGTACACATTTTCGTGCACCTTGGTATGTTCAAGTCCTTTGTCTTTAAGATCAGCCACCATCCGGTGAACCGAAGCGCCTGAAGCCGGGAACCTGAATGAGCCGGTATCTGCCATCACACCTGCGTAAAGACATTCGGCGATATCTTTTGTAATGCGTTGAACATTACCTGATCCGACGATGAAGTCATAGATCATTTCACAGGTTGAACTTTTTGCAGTATTGCTTACACCGTACGCGAATTTATCGACCTCCGGTTGCTGATGGTGATCGATAAGTATCCTGGTGCCATTAAACTGTGCAAGCTTTGCAGCCAGGTTCTTGGTGCGGGAAAGCGTGTTAAAGTCGAGACAAAACACCCAGTCTGCAGCGTTCAGTATCTGTTCAGCCTTGTCGCGGGAATAGTCGTAATCAACAACCTTATTGCAATCGGGCATCCAGTTGAGCCATTTCGCCCAGTTTGTGGGTGAAATAACGGTTACCTCTTGTCCGAAGGAGAGAAGAAAATGATATAATCCCAGTGCTGAACCCATTGCATCTGCATCAGGTTTCTGGTGCATTGTGACAACAATCTTTCTTGGCTCTGTGATTAATGGATATAGTTCACTGATTGGTTTCATCCAGTCTAATTGGGCTTTTCATATGAAAAACGCGTGCAAAGGTGCATAATTATTGCCCATCAGCCAATTATAGTTAGTAAGTTTTTCTACCTTCGCGTCCAAAATTTATCATAATTTATGAGCAATCGCACGTTTACGATGATCAAGCCTGACGCCATGAAAAATGGTCATGCAGGCGCAATTTTAGATCAGATCATCAAGGCAGGTTTCAGAATTGTTGCTTTGAAACAACTGGTACTCAGCACTGAAAAAGCTGGTCAGTTCTACGAAGTGCACAGTGAGCGTCCCTTTTACGGGGAATTGGTTGAATTTATGAGCAGTGGCGTTATAATCGCGGCTATTCTTGAAAAGGATAATGCTGTGGCTGAGTTCCGCAAACTGATCGGTGCTACCAACCCTGCCCAGGCGGAAGAAGGTACCATCCGTAAAAAATATGCTGCTTCTGTTGGTGAGAATGCGATCCACGGTAGCGACAGCGATGAAAATGCTAAGATCGAAGGAAGCTTCTTCTTCAGCGGTCTGGAGCAATTCTAAGATTTCCCCTCCTCAAGTGTAGGGAAAGTTCCGCCTGCGTAATGGGAAGGAGCTGGCGACGCCGGTTATTAAACCAGCTTCATCAACTCCTCCCCTTTCAATTTAATTCTTCAATGGCTTCACCGTATACCCAGCCTTCTTAAGCAAATTAATAACACCCTGATCCCCAGGCAGATGGCCCGCGCCAACTGCAAAAAGAGTTGAACCACTGTTCATGATGTCCGGCATCTGTTTTACCCACCGACGATTGCGGTTATAAAGCATCAGATCCATATATTCTCCCATACCCGCATCACTTTGTTGCATTAATTTGTCGAGCTTACTCAGATCCTGTTCAAGATAAACCTTCACCATTTCTTCCGTGATTCCGCGGTAATGATCCACGCTGTCGATATAGGAAACGAGATCCTTCGCCTGCTTTTTATACGGAATACTGTCGAAGATGCTCGCCTGGAATTCGGTGGTTTCCAATCCAAGGATTTCTTTTTTGTACGGTTTTGCCTCCTGCATGATCACTGCTTCCATGCCATTCGTTTCGCCACAACTCATTAATTGCTCGCCGATCAGGCTTGAAACAAAATACGGTTTGAACCGATTCATCATGGTAAACGGAAGCTTCGACTTATTTTTTTCAAAATAGTTTTTCACCCTTTCGTACTCTTCAGCTGAAAGAAGATCGGAGATTTTTGCCCCATCATTCATCCGCAGGAACTTCATGGCACCCATCAATTCCGTCATATTATCCATGTCGATCTCGAAATAAACCTGCTTCGAATCCTGCACGATCTGTTTCATGTTGGGGCTCAGTTTGGCATCATCGGCACAAAGAATATGCATTGTTCCGAACAGGTAGGAAGGAGAAGCAAGATCTTTTCCGCTGATCTCCCAGAGCAGCGTATTGTCATTTGCACCTCTGGTAAGTGGTTTCGAACTGGCTGTTCTTTTGTCTTTTGGGGCAGTGGTCTGACACTGTGCAACACTCACTAAACCAAAACATAAGGCCAGGAATGAGATTAAGCTGATTGAAGTCCGGATCATTTTATGAATTATCAGATTTTTTAATGTACAAAATTTTCAAAAAAAGCGTTTGTTTATTATTATTGCCGCACCTAAACAAACCTGATACCTAAACCAAACCCTGTCCGATGAAGTTGTTCGCCCTCGTCAGCGCTTTTGCCCTGTGCGCAAGTGTTGGCTATGCCCAGAAAAGTAAAGATATTCCAGCTTTTGGCAAAATCGACAAATCTGAGATCGAACTCAAAGAATGTGATTTCGATAAGAACGCCGAAGCCGTTATCCTTTTCAAAACCGGAAAATTCGTTACCACTTTCACAGGTGGAAACATATTCTCGGAGTATGAAGTTCACGTGAGAATGAAAATTCTTTCAGAAAAAGGATTTTCCCACGCTGACGTAACGATCCCTTACACCAGTTATAAGAATCAGGAAGCAGTTCGCGGACTTACCGCGCAGACTTACAACTTTGATGCCTCCGGTACACCAACCATCACAAAGGTTGAAAAGAATGTCGTTTATGACAAGAAGATCGATGCACGTATCAGCCGCCAGGTTTTCACCTTCCCTGATGTGAAGGTTGGAAGCATTCTTGAATACAAGTATGCGATCCGTGGCGCATGGTTGCAGGACTGGTATTTCCAGGAACCCATTCCGGTTGTACTTAGCCGTTATTCGCTTGAATTCCCGGTAGATCTCGAAATCTATTCTGAACAGTTCGGTCAGTACAATGTAGAAACAAAAACAAGTCTCAAAGGAAACAGTAATATCCATGTTCATACGGCGAGACAGCTGCCCGGCTTCAGAGATGAGCCTTACATCACTGTAGATGATGATTATCTGCAACGTTTACATTCTACCATTACTGCATTCACTGTAAATGGTATCAGGAAAAACTATCTTCCAAACTGGCCACAGGTTATCAACGCGCTGATGGAAGATGAAGATTTTGGTATTCAGCTTAACAAAAATATTCCCCGCACGGCTGATCTTGATGCTACACTGAAAACATTGAAGTCTCCTTATGAAAAAATGCTTGCTATCCACTCTTATGTAAGAAAGAACATGGAATGGAACGGCTATGCAAGCATCTGGGCGATTGATGGTGTAAAGTCAGCATGGAAAGACAAAAAAGGAACAAGCGGTGAGATCAACCTGATCCTCATCAACCTGTTGCAGGACGCCGGCCTGAATGCACATCCGGTCCTGGTGAGCACAAGGGCAAATGGAAGAGTTTCCACAAATATGCCCGATTGGCGTAAATTCAATAAAGTGCTTGCACACGTCAAGATCGGTGAGCATGTGTATGTACTTGACGGAACCGAAAAATTCACCTCGACAAAACTGATCCCGATTGATGTTATGTTTAGTGAAGGACTTGTAATTGGCAAACTGAAAGGAGATACCTGGGGCTGGGAAGTGATCTGGGATCCTGCACAGACATTCAATCACATGACCACATTTAAGGCTGTGTTGAATGAAAATGGCGTTATCAATGGAGATGCAACAATTACAAGCACTGACTACTCCCGTGTTGAAAGAATGCCTGTGCTGAAACAGGGCAAAGATAAATTTGTGAGCCACTATTTCCAGGCAAACAACCCGCATATCAACATTGAGAATGTGGAGATCGAAAATGAAGACAATGACTCCCTGCCATTGGTACAGAAGGTAAAATTTTCTCATCCTGTAAGTGAATCAGGAAACTACCGTTATTTTTCAGTGAATATCTTCTCAGGTCTTGAAAAGAACCCATTCATGAAAGAAGAAAGATTTTCAGATGTTTTCTTCGGCGCAAATCAACGTTATAATATCCTCGGTGAGATCGAATTACCAAAAGGATATGCGTTTGATGAACTGCCAAAAAATATCAAGATGATCATGCCGGATACAAGTATCACTATTTCGCGTATGACATCAACCAAGGGAAATAAAGCCTGGTTGCGTATTTCGCTTGATTTCAAAAAACCGATCTATGCGCCTGACGAGTATCCTTATTTCATGGAATTTTATAAAAAACTATTCGCGATCCTGAACGAACAGTATGTTATCAGGAAGGATGACGCGGTAGCAGCCACTAACTAACAGCGATCTTATATATGAAAAAAGTGTTCCTGGTTTTGGTAACAGGTTTGATTTACCTGGGTGCCGGTGCGCAGTTCTTTCCGGACTACGGCAATGTAAAGTTGTCTGAAGTAGATCTGAAAGAATGCGAGTTCGATAAAGATGCCAACGCAGTCATACTTGTGCACGAGGCAACTTCAGATCATGATGAGAGGAACCGGTTGATCACGAATCACCATGTGCGCCTGAAAATCCTTAAGGAACCCGGGATCGGACATGGTAACGTACGCATCCTTTTCAGATCAAAGGATCACTTTGAAATGATCAGCGGAGTCCAGGGCAGGGTCTATAATCATGACGGTAATTCAGTACAGTTCACTGACCTGGAAAGAAAGGCTGTCTTCACAAAAAATGTAAACAAATACTGGAGTGAAGTTGTGTTTGCATTCCCCAGGGTACAGGTGGGCAGCATTATCGAGTACGTTTATCAGAGCACAATGGAGCACTATGGCGGACTTGACGACTGGAAGTTCCAGGAAGAACTGCCGGTACTGAAAAGCAAATACTCGCTTGTAGTGATCCCAAATTACGAGTTTGCATACAAGGTTCAGAAAGTTGAATCATATCCTATCAAGATCGATCGGGATAAAAGTTCAGGACGCATCGTGTTTGAGATGAACAATCTTCCTGCACTTGTTGACGAACCTTATATGGATGCGCGGAAAGATTATGTACAAAGAGCAGTATTTCAGCTTTCGGGTTACACCGGCAGCTTCTCAAAGAAGTATTCTACCACCTGGAACGAACTGGTCCGTGAGCTTAGTCTGAATGAAAGTTTCGGTTCTCAGCTTGGGAAAAATCTATCCGGCACCGAAGACTTTATCAAGGTGGCGAAACTTGAACAATCACAAACAAAAAGACTTTACATGGTTTATAACTATGTAAGATCGAATATGTCATCAAATGGGTTTTCCGGTATTTACAGTACTGATGGGATCAAGTCTGCGTGGGCAAAAAAATCCGGACATACCGGGGAGCTGAATCTGATCCTTGCGAATCTTTTGAAGGAGGCGGGCTTCGACGCGTCACCATTATTGGTAAGTGAAAGAAGTAATGGCCGTGTAAATCCCGCTTACCCATTTATGGATCAGTTCAACGGGGTGTTTGTTTATGTGATCGCTGATGGCAGAAAATATTACCTGGATGCTGCAGACAAGTTCACACCTCCGCATATTATCCCAAATGATATCCTTAATACGAATGCACTGGTGGTGAACAGGAAAACAGGTGGCCTGATCTCAATTGCAGATGACAGCTTCGAATATAAAGACAATCTCAGTCTCAACTGCAGACTGAATGCTGAGGGCGTACTGAGTGGAGAAGCATTTGCTTCAAGCAGTGACTATGCCAGAACCAGGAGAATTGGAAACTATCT
>JBEVNF010000170.1:0-7878 GCA_040508255.1 Flavitalea sp. | reverse complement strand
GAAGCCTCAATCTCAATCTTTGGTGCTTCGCCTGGTGTAGTAAACTTTAAAGCATTGCCGAGAAGATTGAAGAAAAGCTGGTTCATTTGTAATCTCACGGCACTCAGAACCGGGAGATTTCCGATACTGATTGCAGCCTTTTTTTCCTGCACAACAACTTCAAAATCGGAGATAACATTTTGTATAATTTCTTTCAGATCTACTTGTTCATGGTCAGTATCTGATTTTAACAACCTTGCATAATTCAGCAGATCAGTGATCAATACACTCATACGCTCAGAGGCCTTGTTGATCTTTGTAAGCAGAAACTTTTCCTTGGTAGGTATTTTGTCGCTTGCGTCAAGCATATCGCCGTAGATCCTGATCTTGCGAAGTGGCTCCTGCAGATCATGACTAGCTACATAGGCATATTGTGAAAGATCCTTGTTTGATCTTTCGAGATCGGCGTTGGACTCTTTCAGATGTCTGAGTTTTCGTTCGAGTTGAACTTTGAAGTCTTTATTAAGCGTGGCCCTCTGATGCTGCTCTTTTGAATCATTTGTTACTGTACCAGAATCCTTAACGGTGACGCAGAAAAGCTGACTAAGTTTGTTTACAAGCAGCACAACAGACTGTTGTTTCTCACCATCCAACATAAACCTGTTATCAATAACACTCACATCTTTGCCACTACGAACATGGTGTTTCGTGATGGTTTCAAATGGTACATCCCTGCTGTTATTGCGGAAATACTGATCGATTGAAGTGTTGCCCTGACTCGCTTTATAGCCGGTCAGTTTCGAAAATTCGTTGTTAGCGTAGACAATATTCCCACTTTCACCAACAAGCGCTACAGCCAGGGGTAAGTTGGCGAACATCATCTGGTGGATGTTTGCCTGTTCGATCGCTGTATGTATATAGCTTGCTGACATAGTTACGGACTTGTTGCTCAGCTTATCTTATTAATATAATCATGCCATGTAAAAACCCCGCAAATAATGCGGGGTCTCAGTTTTAAGTTTCAATAGCCGGTCTGAAGTCTTTTAGTTCGTGCTTGTCGAAAATTCCTTAAACAACCAATTCCGGGTACAGATATAATTTTGCCATGTTGATCAGAAGCTTCACATACTGAGTCAGGCCATGGTGTCCGTTTTGCAAGGATACGGCTGAGCAATTAAATAATTATGCCAATAAATAAAGCAAAAGCTAAAGGCCCGCTGCGGAAGCCGGAGAAATCAATATCATCTGCATCGAAAGCAAAACCTTCTAAGTCTCCGAACCCAATACCGGTAAGCATTAGCCCGATGCTTGCAACTCTTGTCGACAAGCCTTTTGACAAAGAGGGCTGGCTCTATGAAGTGAAATGGGATGGTTACCGTGCAATCGCATTTGTGGATGGAAAAAATGTAGAACTGAGGTCAAGAAATGATAAGTCTTTTAATGATAAGTTTTACCCCGTGCCTGAATCACTCAGCAAGTTGGCCATGAAAGCCGTGCTTGATGGAGAGATAGTGGTTGTTGATGAAAAAGGGCATGCAGACTTTGGCTCTCTTCAGAACTGGCGGAGTGAAGCTGATGGCGATCTTAGGTTTTACGTATTTGACTTGCTATGGGTAAACGGCAAATCACTTTTGGATGAACCATTATCAGAAAGAAGAAAAGCACTTGTTAAGCTGCTTCCAAAGAATCATGATACCATCATGCTCAGTGATGATTTCAAGGCAACAGGTACTGAGTTCTTTGAGATGGCAAAAGAGATGAATCTTGAAGGTATCATTGCAAAGAAGGCGGATAGTATATATGTGGCAGGAGCGAGATCACCTGATTGGCTAAAAATCAAAACAAGCAAACGACAGGAAGTGATCATTGGTGGATATACAACCAATGATGGAAGCAATAAGGTTTTCAGCTCATTGCTTGTTGGTGTGATGGAGAAAGGAAAACTTCAGTATACAGGTAAAATAGGGACGGGATTTTCACAAAAGCTACAGAAAGAAATGATGAAACAGTTCAAACCACTAGTAAGAAAGACCGCTCCTTTTGCTTCAGTTCCGGATATCAATAAACCATCACGTTTCAGACCGGATCCGCCAAAGGCACAGGCAACCTGGCTAAAACCTGAACTGATCTGCGAAGTAACATTCCGTGAAATGACAGCTGATGGAGTAATGCGCCATCCTTCCTTTGAAGGAATGCGGGAAGATAAGAAAGCAAAAGATGTTGTAGCTGAGAAAGCAAAGAGCACAAAGGAGGTCCTTAAAAAAACGCCTTCATCAAAAGATAACACATCGAAGCCTGACTCTTCCACACTGTTTAAATCAAGTCTCAAAACTGATCGTCGCAGTTTATTGAATCCTTCTGAAGAGCAACAAGTGCGCAAGATCAACGGACATGACCTTACTTTCACAAACCTCAGTAAAAAGTATTGGCCAAAGGAAGGGTATACAAAACGGGATATGCTGAACTACTATTACCAGGTTGCACCCTATATCCTTCCTTATCTGAAAGATCGCCCCCAGTCGTTGAACCGTCATCCAAATGGTATCACCGGTAAAAGTTTTTATCAGAAAGATGTGCGTGGTAAAGCACCTGAATGGATTGAAACATTTCCTTATCACAGCGAAGCAGATAACCGGGATAAAGAATTTCTTGTGTGTTCAAATGAAGCGAGTCTGTTGTATATGGCTTCGCTTGGCACCATTGAAATGAATCCGTGGAGCAGCAGAATTTCAAAACCCGAAAATCCTGACTGGTGCATCATCGATCTCGATCCGGATAAAAACAAATTCGACCAGGTTGTTGAAGCGGCACTCGCCACCCATGAAGTGCTGGAGGCGTTGAAGGTTCCATCTTATTGTAAAACATCTGGTTCAACCGGCTTGCATATTTACGTTCCGTTGGGAGCAAAATATGATTACGAACATTCAAAGGAGTTTGCGAGAGTGATCGTTACACTCGTTCATCAACGTCTGCCAAAGTTCACAAGTATTGAGCGTCCAACAGCAAAAAGAAAAGGTAAGATCTATCTTGATTTCCTTCAGAATCGTCCACAGGCTACGTTGGCTGCACCATATTCTGTAAGGCCGAAACCTTTTGCACCAGTTTCTATGCCGCTTGAATGGAAAGAAGTAAAAAAAGGTTTAAAGATTGAAGACTTTACGATCGTAAATGCGATAGCACGATTAAAACAAAACGGGGATATTTTCAAACCTGTGCTTGGAAAAGGGATTGACATGCGAAAGGCGCTACAAGAGTTGGAGAAGATGTAATGAAACTTAAAGCCCCGCCTCAGTAAAAATCAGGCAGGGCTTAGTTCAATCGGGTACTTTGCTTAAAGTCTATTCTTCTTCGGCTGCCTGAACATTGATGTCGTTTTCAGCAACTTCAGTCAGCAATTCATCTGCGTTCTTCTCTTCATCAAGAGTTGTTCCCAGGATGTTTTTTATTTCCTCGAGACCGAGGGTTTTTGCGAGTTGTGCAAGTCCTCCGTAAGTAGCGATCTCATAATGTTCAATCTTCTGTGAAGCGAGGATTATTCCAACGTCGCGGGTTGCTGTTCCTTTATCAGTGTCTTCAATAATGCTGGAACCTTCTTCCACAAGGCCATTCATTGCATCACATTTTTTTGCCTGCGGTTTTTGTCCAAGCAATTCAAAGATTTGTTCGAGTCTTGTAACCTGAACCTTGGTTTCCTCGAGGTGATTCGCAATCGCGGTTTTCAATGATTCAGCGCCCGCTGCCTTGTGCATCTTCGGCAGGTTTTTTACAAGATGTTTTTCGGCCCAATAGATGTCTTTCAGTTCATCGATAAAGAATTCGTGTAAAGCTGATTCATCGTCCTGGGGTTTTTTATTGCTGGCTCTCTTCGGAGCTGATTTGGAAGGTGCTGCTTTTGAAACAGATTTTTTTGGTGCAGCTTTTTTTGGTGCTGCTTTCTTTTTTGTTGCCATAATACTGTATTTAATAGGTGAATACTTTCTCTCTTCAAAAAATGTATGCCATTGTTCAATTCTCCTTTGATGTCGATAGTTGTGAGTAACACATCGTTTGCAGATGATGCTTCGCGTACAGGGTATGTGGAATTGTCAACACATCAGCTTAAATGATTCTATTTTCTAAAAAGGGGTATTCGAGCCAAAAGCTCTATATTCATATCCTGAGAACTGATCATTGAAACCTTGCCAAAAACAAACCTGTATCATGAAGAAGCTTGCGATATTACTTTCAAAAAATCATCGCCTTTTAAGCATTGCGGCGATGCTCGATATGTTTGAAACCGTTAACCAGTATGGGATTGAAGGGAAAGGTGAGCCCTATTTTGAGATCGGTCTGTTGCATACCCCGGATTCACCCCCTGTAAAATACGGTCCTTATCAGTCGTTGGATATCAATACTGCCGGCGACCAGGAGCTGATCTTTCTTCCAGCCTTCGGGAACATAGATCCGGCAACCGCCATCCGTTCCAATGGCGAAGCGATCAAATGGATCCGCCATCAATATGACGGTGGGGCAGCTATTGCAAGTTTCTGCACCGGCGCGTTTCTTTTGGCTGCTACAGGCTTACTGGATCATAGGCCTGCAACCACGCATCTGCAGGCAGTGAACGCCTTTGTAAAGGCTTTTCCGGATGTTTTAGTAGAACCCAAATCTGTTGTGACGCAACAGGATAATGTTTATACCAGTGGTGGCGCAACCAGCAGTTTTCATCTTATGTTGAAACTGGTAGAAGTCTATTGTGGCCGCGACATCGCAATCCGCGCTGCCAAGTATTTTGCCATTGACATGGATCGTGAACAACAATCTTACTTCAGCACTTTTCTTCCCAACCGCGATCATGGCGATGAACTGGTAGCCATGGTTGAACAAAAAATAACAACTTCCTACAGTACCAGCAGCACGATCGAAGAACTATTAACGGAGATACCTGCCAGCCGCAGAAACCTCGTAAGAAGATTTAAACAGGCTACCGGTATAACCCCCATCGAATACCTCCAACGCACGAGGATCGAGTGCGCAAAGCGATTGCTGGAGCAGTCAAGACAATCGATACTGGAAGTGATGCTGGAAACAGGGTATAATGATCTTAAGTCGTTTCGGCAATTGTTCAAAAAAAATGTCGGATTGTCGCCGAAGGAGTATCGCCAGAAGTTTAACTAACCAGAGCGCTTTGCGCGAAACCTTCTTTTCACGCTGATTTTGCTTCGCAACATTCTTTGCTCCATTTATAAAGGTGGCTCGTCTTCGCTCGCAAAAGAGGCGATGAAAAGAAGGTTTCGCGCAAAGCTCGCCCATGGTTATGTAAGAGAAATTGCGAGGAGGATCATTAGTCGACAATTATTCTTTAGGTTAAAGAAGATAATTAAGTGACAAGCTGAAACTGGTTTTTTGTATTATGCCAGTTCACAAACACTCATTCGCGAAGAGGTTATAAGCAACCAGATTTATAACAAACCATTCCTTAGTCTGAGTCATTTACTTTCGTTATACACCGAGGCGGTGTGTGGCTGGGGTTCTGTTTGTTCGCCTCTTTTGCGGGCGAAACTGAGCCAGCTATATAATTCCAGACTGGTGTTGCGAAGCAAAATAAGCGAACAAACAGTACACTAACCACACATATTATTCGGACCTGAGGCTTTTGACCGGATTTGCCAGGCCGGCCTTGATCGCCTGGAAGCTGATCGTGAGCAATGTTATTATCATGGCGCCGGCAACTGCGACTACGAATACCCAGGGTGAAATTTCGGTGTGGTATTCGAATTTTGCGAGCCAGCCATAAAGATAATACCAGGCTATGGGGATTGCGATGAGACAGGAGATCAGTACGAGCACCACAAAATCTTTTGATAGCATTTGCCAGACATTGGTTACGGATGCGCCAAGCACTTTTCTTACTCCGATCTCTTTGGTTTTTTGTTCGGCTACGAATGATGCAAGACCGAAAAGTCCAAGACAGGAGATGAAAATCGCAAGTATGGCAAAAAAGGTTGCGAGGTTGCCAACGCGTTCTTCGTCTGCAAATTTCAGGGCATACTCGTTGTCGGTGAATTTGTATTCGAATGGTGATTCGGGATCAAACCTTTTGAATACCGGTTCAATTTTGCCGAGCGCCTGTTTGATCGTCAGGTTTGGATTGAGACGCATGGTGATCACACTTCGCCATCCATATTCAAGGAAGAAGACCGTTGGTTTGATTGGGGTGTAGGGCGACTCCATGATCATGTCTTTTACGATGCCAACAACCGGACGTTCCTTATCCTGCCATTTGATCATGGTTCCCACCGGATTTTTCAGGCCCGTTAGCTTTACCGCGGATTCATTTAATATCAACGCACCCGTATCTGTCAGGTATTCGCGGGAAAAATCGCGCCCTTCTTTTATTTTCCACCCGATCGTTTTGCCGAAATCATGTGTCACTGCAACAACGCCAAACAGGGGAGTGGTAGTCGGATCTTTTCCTTTCCAATCAAAACCGATCTGGTTCGACCAGACTCCTGTTGCAGGACTTGATGAAGTAGCAAGTGTCAGTATCGTTCCAGACTTTTTCAATTCCTGTTCGATGTTGCTGATGTTTTTGCTGAGATCCGCTGTATTGATATCAACAGTTAGCAGTCCTTCCCTTGAATAACCAACTGGTCGGCTTTTGGCGAACTGTACCTGGCGAAAAACGATGATTGTACCAATGATCAATGCAATAGATACAGTGAATTGTACTACTACAAGAACCTTGCGTGGCAGTGCAGCAAATCGTCCAACCCTGAATGTTCCTTTTAAAACTTTTACCGGTTGAAATCCTGAAAGATAGAATGCAGGATAACTGCCGGCGATCAATCCGGTAATGATTGTAAAGAGTAAGGATAAGCCCCAGAATGAAAGGCTTGTCCACGGGAAGCGGATTTCTTTTGCAGCAAGTCCATTAAAGAATCCAAGCAAAGCAAGTACAAGAAGTAAAGAAAACAACCATGCAAATAATGAAACCAGCAATGATTCGCAAAGGAACTGGCTGATGAGTTGTTTGCGTAATGATCCAACGGCCTTGCGTATGCCCACTTCTTTTGCGCGCTTTTCACTTCTTGCGGTTGAAAGATTCATGAAGTTGATACAGGCAAGTAACAATACAAATATTCCTATGATTCCGAACAACCACACGATCTCAATTCTTCCGCCTACATTTTTTCCATCTTTAAATTCACTATATAATCTCCATTCAGACATCGGGTGAAGAAAAACCTGCTCTTCACCTTGTTTTACATGGGCGCGAGGTATGTATTTGATCTTGTCAGTTGTTTTTGCAAAATCAATATTGTCATTCATCTGCGTGAAGATCTGGAACGAGTGATTGTCCCATTGATCAGCAGAGTTCCTGATCCATTCTTCTGATTCAGCATACTTCTTCCAGGAGGTAAGGTATTTCACATCACTGAAGCTTGAGTTGTGAGGGAAGTCTTCAAAAACGCCGGCAACCTTAAGGCTATAGTTATTATCGATCTTGATCGGCTTATTCATTGCATCGGTTTTTCCGAACAGCGTAATGGCAAGCGATTTATTTATCAGAATGGATGAGGGGTCATCGAGTACATCGCGGCTGCCCTCAAGCATTTTCAGTGAAAGGATACGCGGTAATGCCGCTTCTGCAGCCATCCCCTGGATATTGATCTTTTTATCACCGGAAGCAAGTACATGCCCGAAGTTCCAGGAGCCAAGTGCAACATATTTAAAATCGGAGGCATACTTGTTCCTGAGTTCCGATGCCATGGGTATCGCAACAGCGGTATGGCTGCTTATTTTTCCATTAAACACCTGGGTTGTTTTTAACTGTGCAACCCGCGAGTAGTTAGTGAAGCTTTGATCATAAGTGATCTCATCATTGATCCAGAACGCGATCAGCATGGAAACGGCCAG